>JBEGPO010000147.1:0-2653 GCA_041181465.1 Actinomycetota bacterium
TGGGAGCGCAACTTCGCATCTACCGACAAAAGATTAAGTCGGCACAGACCACGAAGAAAATCACGCGCGCCATGGAACTCATCTCGGCGTCACGAATTCAGAAGGCACAAGCGCGCATGGCGGCGGCGGCCCCCTACACGCGGGCCTTGACTCGTGCGGTTACCGCTGTGGCTGTCGGTTCCAACGTCGACCACCCGTTGACGACACAACCCGATGTTCATCGTCGTTCGGCTGTCGTGATCTTCACCTCTGACCGTGGCCTTGCGGGCGCGTTCTCGTCGCAGGTTCTTCGCGAAGCGGGCGAACTGGCCGAGAAGCTCGACTCTGAAGGCAAAGAGGTTGTCTACTACCTGATCGGCCGCAAAGCGCTGCAGTACTTCGGGTTCCGTCAGCGCGAATGGGTGCGGGATTGGATCGGCAACACCGACCGCCCCGAGGTCGAAACCGCGGAAGAGGTCGCCCAGGCGTTGATTGAGCACTTCCTCAAGAGCCACGACGATGCCGGTGTCGACGAGATTCACCTCGTGTACAACCGTTTTGTCAATCTCGTCTCGCAGGTGCCGACGGTGCTTCGCCTTTTGCCGCTCGAAGTGGTCGAAGCGGACGACGACGCTCCGATCCCGACCGGCGCCGACATTTTGCCCTTGTACGAGTTCGAACCGGACGGGTTGAGCGTGCTCAATGCACTTTTGCCGGTGTATGTCGAAAATCGCGTGTTCGCGGCGATGCTGTCCTCGGCATCGGCAGAACACGCTGCTCGTCAAAAGGCGATGAAGAGCGCGACGGATAACGCCGACAAGCTCATCCAGAACTACACCCGACTCGCGAACAACGCGCGTCAATCCGAAATCACCCAACAAATTTCTGAAATCGTGGGCGGCGCAGACGCCCTCGTTTCGAAAAAGTAACCACAGAACAGAAGGACGAGAAAATGGCTGCCAAGACTCAGGCCGCGGTCGGACGTATCGCGCGAGTGACCGGACCCGTTGTGGACATCGAGTTCCCCCACGACTCTATTCCCCCGATCTACAACGCTCTCCAGACGACGTACACGTTGGATGGCGTCGAGATTGTGTTGACCCTCGAGGTCGCACAACACCTCGGGGACGATCTCGTCCGTGCGATTGCCCTCAAACCGACCGACGGACTCGTCCGCGGTCAGGAAGTCCGCGACACCGGCGAGGCCATCTCGGTACCCGTCGGCGACGTGACTAAGGGCAAGGTCTTCAACGTCCTCGGTGAGATCCTCAACGGTGACGGTTCGAAGGTCGAAATCAAGGAGCGCTGGCCGATTCACCGCAAGCCCCCAGCATTCGATCAACTCGAGTCGAAGACGCAACTCTTCGAGACCGGCATCAAGGTCATCGACCTCCTCACCCCCTACGTCCAGGGTGGAAAGATTGGTTTGTTCGGGGGTGCCGGTGTCGGCAAGACCGTTCTCATCCAAGAAATGATCCAGCGCGTGGCACAAGACCACGGTGGTGTGTCGGTGTTCGCCGGTGTTGGCGAGCGTACCCGTGAAGGAAACGACCTCATCCACGAAATGGAAGAGGCGGGCGTCTTCGACAAGACCGCACTCGTGTTCGGCCAGATGGACGAGCCGCCGGGAACGCGTCTTCGCGTCGCACTGTCGGCTCTGACGATGGCGGAATACTTCCGTGACGTGCAGAAGCAGGACGTTCTGCTCTTCATCGACAACATCTTCCGTTTCACCCAGGCCGGCTCAGAGGTCTCGACCCTTCTTGGTCGTATGCCCTCGGCTGTTGGCTACCAGCCCAACCTCGCCGACGAGATGGGCATCCTTCAAGAGCGAATCACCTCGACGCGCGGTCACTCGATTACGTCACTTCAGGCCATCTATGTGCCCGCGGATGACTATACCGACCCGGCTCCCGCAACGACGTTCGCCCACCTCGACGCCACCACGGAACTGTCGCGTGAAATCGCGTCGAAGGGTCTGTACCCCGCCGTCGACCCTCTTACCTCGACGAGCCGAATCCTCGACCCGCGCTACATCGGCGCTGACCACTACCGAGTCGCGACGACCGTGAAGCAGATCCTTCAGAAGAACAAGGAACTCCAGGAAATCATCGCAATCCTCGGTGTTGACGAGCTTTCGGAAGAAGACAAGATCACCGTTTCGCGTGCGCGTCGAATTCAGCAGTTCCTGTCGCAGAACACCTACATGGCGAAGAAGTTCACCGGAGTTGAGGGCTCGACGGTTCCGCTCAAGGACACCATCGAGTCGTTCGACGCAATCGCCAAGGGTGAATTCGACCACGTCGCCGAGCAGGCGTTCTTCAACGTTGGGTCCATCTCTGATGTGGAAGAGAAGTGGACTCAGATCCAGAAGGATAACGGCTAATCATGGCCACTCTCACGGTTCGTGTTGTCGCCGCAGACCGAGAGGTCTGGGCGGGCGAGGCGAGCATGCTCGTCGCTCGCACCGTGGAAGGCGAACTGGGCGTTCTGCCCGGGCACGAGCCTTTCCTGGGGATTTTGGCCGAGGGGGATGTTCGAATCCACACCGAGAACGGAATCATCCTGGCGAAGGCCGACCGGGGTTTCCTCTCGGTGGAAAACAACACGGTGATGGTTGTCGCCAGCCAGGCGGAACTGGTCGCCTAAGTGCGAATCCTGCTTCCCCCGTCGG
>JBEGPO010000148.1:0-3124 GCA_041181465.1 Actinomycetota bacterium
GGTGCGCGATACGTGCAGGCGATGTCGGCGGCGCTCATCCCGATGTCGACGCGTGAGGGCGACGACCTCATCGAATGGGTGCGCGACCTCGTCGACGCCATCTATGGTGAAACCACATGAGTGAACCGACACACCCCGAACTTGATGCCCTGATTGCCGTGATGGCGAGACTGCGCGGCGAGGACGGGTGCGCGTGGGACCGCGAACAGACCCACGAGTCGCTGCTCAAGTACCTGATTGAAGAGAGTCACGAGTTCATCGACGCCGTCGAATCGGGCGATCGAACGCACATGATCGAGGAACTCGGGGACGTGTTGTACCAGGTGTTGTTCCACGCCGACCTGGGGGCTGCCGACCCTGACCACCCGTTCACCATCGAGGATGTTGCTCGCGTTGCCCGCGACAAGATGGTCGGCCGACACCCGCACGTGTTTGGCGATGTCACCGCCGACACCGCCGACGAGGTCGTCGCCAACTGGGAGAAGTGGAAAGCCGCCGAGAAGCCCGAACGGACGTCCGCGTTCGAGGGGCTGCCGAAGGGACTCCCCGCGCTGGCCCTGGCCGACAAAGTCATCGGCAAGCTCGACGAGTCACCGACACCATCCGAACTCGTGACCGAGGCGACGACGGAGGACGACCTGGGGGACCTGCTCGTGGCGATTGTGTCCGCCGCCCGAGCCAACGGACTCGACGCCGAGCGCGCACTGCGCACCGCGGTGCGCCGGGTTATCGCTGGCGCCGAAGACTAGGTACGGCGGGTGCGCGCGCGAATCGCACCGAGAATCACGGTCGCGACGACGAGAAACGCCCCCTGACCAATCGCTCCGGCGAGGAATCCCGAGTGCGATTCGGCGATGACGTCGCGCGGATCAGCCTGACCGTTGTTCGGGTACGGCGTTCCGAATTCTGCAATTTTCGCGCACTCATCGTCGATGATGGGCTCGGAACTCACGGGAATCTGCAGTGAGCGTGATGCGACGTCGACACTGGAAAACAGATCGAGTGGAACCGCAATCGCCGGCATGGGTGGTTGAGGTTCGAAGCCCTGGTCCTCGTATCCCGGCATGACGTAATCGCCGATGGCCGGAGTGATCGACGCGCTGACGAATGCAACGGGGTTAGTCGCGATGATCGCCGAGACGCCCGTGTAATCGGTTAAGAGCGCGGTCGATGTCACCGGAGATTTTTCGCAGACGGGGTTTAGCGGAAACCCGGTTTCTGGATCGAGCGGTTGGTCGCCGTCTTCCCATTTGAGCCAATAGGTCTGGGTCGTCTGTGTGACGGGCGGCGCGAAGGTTGCCGTCGCCACCACGAGAACAGGACCGAGAGTGATTCCTGCGATGAGGGTAAACGCCGTCACCGTGGCGGCGCTCCCGGATTTCAGCGCCCAGTGTGCGAGTGCGACGAGCAGAGCAATCACGCCTACTTCGAGGCCTGTCGTGCCGACGACCGGCAACCATACGTCAGCGCTAACCCCGGTCGAGAGGATTGCCCATAGCATCGCCGGAACTGCCACGACGACGAATGACAAACCGACCGCAACGGTCAGCAGATAGGTGTGCAGGAAAGGGAGTTGCCCGAGCCGTTCGCGAATCGAGATCAACACAGTGGAGATTCCGAGCAATGTCGCGATGAGCACGAGGAAGATGACGAACGAGAATGCCATTCGCCCGGCGTCGGTGCCCGCGGCCGACGCTGCTTCGCTTGCTGCGGTGAGGGCCACGATGAGGAGGGACGTTGTCGCCATGACGATGAGGAGCGTGAACCACAACCCCGACCGAATCGACGTGGAGATGGTGGCGAACAGTGAGGGCACTCCGGTGTTTCGCATGTTTACAGTGTGTCACTGAAACCGCGCGGTGACCTGCGTTCAGGGGAGCGCCGTCGAACTGTGAAACAATGGGCGAATGGCGACGGTGAACCCACCCCGAGGGATGCGCGACTTCATCCCCGCCGAAAAGTCGGCACGAGACCGTGTTCTCGCCATCATTCGCGAGTCGTATCGCGACAGCGGCTTCGATGAAATCGAGACTCCCGTCGTCGAAGAATCGTCGCGACTTTCCGCCGGACTCGGCGGCGACAACGAGACCTTGGCGTTCGGAATCCTCAAGCGCGGACTGTCCGCAGCGGACATTGCGGCGGCCACGTCCACCGACGACCTCGTCGACATGGGTTTGCGCTACGACCTCACCGTCCCGCTCACGCGCTTCTACGCGACCAATCGTGCCGAACTTCCACCCGTGTTCCGCGCCATCCAGATCGCGCCCGTCTGGCGCGCCGAACGACCGCAAAAGGGTCGATTCCGCCAGTTCGTGCAGTGCGACATCGACATCATCGGCGAACCGGGCATCCTCGCCGAAGTTGAACTCATCACCGCCACCGCCGCGACCCTCGATCGGCTCGGGGTCACCGGCACGACCATTCGACTCAACGACCGACGAATCTTGTTCGGCATGCTCGACGCACTGGGCCTTTCGGACACCGATTCGGCGCTCATCACTCTCGACAAACTCGACAAAATCGGTGCCGAGGGGGTTCTCGCCGAACTGCGCGAACGCGGAGCGACCGATTCGGCGCTCGCGGGCCTCGAGGCGCTTCTCGGGCAACACTCGAACCCGACCTCCGCTCCGACGCTTGAGGCAATGACGGCTTCGCTTCCCGCGGGAGTCGCGCCCGTCGCGGTCGCCGAGCTCGTCAACATCGCCAGCGCGGTTGGTCGCGGGGTTTCGATCGTTTTCGACCCGTTCCTCGTGCGCGGGATGGGTTATTACACCGGGGCGATTTTTGAGGTCGCCCACCCCGACCTCGGGTATTCGCTCGGCGGGGGAGGCCGTTACGACGGCATGATCGGTCGATTCCTCGGAACCGAGGTGCCCGCCGCCGGTATTTCGCTCGGGTTTGAACGACTCGTCGACCTCGTCGCGTTGGAATCCGCGTCCGACCCCGACGCGGTCGCAATCATTTATGACCCCGCGCTGTCGACAGCTGAACTTATCGACCAGAAAAGGTCGCTCATTGCGGAGGGGCTCCGCGTCCGACTCGTTCACAAGACCAAGAACACTCGCGCAATTCTCGATCAACTCGAGAAGGACGGATTCCGTCGATACGCCTTCCTCAATCCAGG
>JBEGPO010000149.1:0-2728 GCA_041181465.1 Actinomycetota bacterium
ATTCGGCCTTCGGGTGAAGTTCGACATCGTCGGCAGAAATTCCCGTGCCAACAACAATGGATGACGGCGTGATGAAGCGTCCGATCGATCCGGTCGAGATGAGGTGGTGTTCCACGATCGGTGCCGCCGGTGAGTGATACAGAATTTGGTCGGTCGTGTAGTTGCCGATGATGAGGGGGCTGAGCCAGTCTCCGAAGTTCCCGGGGAACGGACGGGCCCACCAGGTCAAGGTGACGTGGCCCTCTGACTCGCGCGAGGAATAGTGCGCGAACGTATTCGCAGCCACGATGGTGGCACGCTCTTCGTTTGTCGTCACGCCAGACGTATTGAGATCAACGGAATACTTCGCGTGGTCGACGAGATTGCCATCGAAACCGGCACGCAAAATCTTGTGAGTGACGGTGCGGCGAGAAAGAGTTTTCCCCACCGAACCACGCCCCGTGAGGATCGCGGTGATTCCGACGCGGTCGGCAATGTTCACGAGTCGACGCGCGACGGGCTTCGGAAATCCTTTGAGAATCTTCTTGCCAAAAATCGTGATGCGTCTGCGAACAGTCAGTTTCGACGCCGACTTGTGCTGTTCGACCTTGCCCTTGAACTCGGAAACATTTCCCGACGAACCGAACACGAAGAACGACTCGACCTTGAGCGATGGGTCGCCCTTCCCGACAACAGCCACCGATGGGATGACCTGGAACGTGAGCGAATCAGCGTTCTGGCGCCAGCCGTCCTCGAAGAAATAATCATCCGTCGCTTTGAGTTCCGACTTGGACTCGAGCGCCGCCGCATCGGCGATCATCTTGCGGGCGTTCTCGCTGGTGCCAACACCCCAAAAGCATGGCTCCCAAAAGCGTGTGCGGTTCTGATAGCCGATTGTCAGTGACGAACCGAAGCCGCGCTGGAAACCGATGATGTCGGCGCTCGAATTTCGAACGTAATCGGGCAGGGACAGCAGGCGACAATCGACGTCGATCCAGAAGACCTTCTTGTTGGGGAAACGTTCGCAGACCGACTGCAGGAACGGAACCTTTTGGCGACACATGTCGGCCCAGTCCTGGCCCGGCTTCTTGGCGATTTCCTCAAGAACATACTCGACGCCGAGCTTGTCAAGGTCAGCTTTCAGAGCCTTCGCTTCGTTTCGGTAATACTCGTCATCCGTATAAAACGAACACACCACGATCGAGCTCATGAAATCCTTCCCCGTCAGGCTAACGGTTCAGTTTACCCGCCTGGGCAGAAGGTTAAGAGTGCACCGAGATGGCGGCCGTGTTGAGCGGCACGTCGGTGTCGCGGCCGCGGAACGTGAAGACCCCGCGCCAAAAACCCAGGCCCCACGATAGGTGCATCGTCGGCAGAACCGCCATGAGCGCGATCCGCGACTTGAGGCTGAGCCCCTTCGACAGCCACGAGCCTCCGAGAACGACCGCGGCATACGCATATAGCGGCAACAGCCACCACCAGTTGAGAGTCGCGATGAGTCCGACCACGGCGGCGATCGAGGCCAGAACGAACGTGGGCGGGACAAGATACTTCACACGAGTGCGCTTCGGGTTCGCGAGCAGAATGTAGGCGCGGAACGTGCCCGTCGTGAGGAACTGGCGCGCGAGTGACACGATGTCGCGGCGCGGGTAGTACCCGACCTTGAGCCTCGGGTCAAACCACACGACCTTGCCGCTCTCGCGAAGACGAGCGTTCAGTTCCCAGTCCTGACCGCGAACGAGCAACTCGTTGAAACCGCCGACCGCGAGAACATCCTCGCGACGGAAAACCCCGAGGTACACCGTGTCGGCCGGACCCGCAACACCCCCCGTGTGAATCGGACCGCCGCCCAGCCCGATGAAGTTCCCGTAGGCCCACGCAACAGCCTTTTGAATCGATGAATGGCCGCGGGCCTCCATGATTCCGCCGACATTCGTCGCGCCGGTAGCCTGCAAAATCGACACGGCCAATTTTGCGTATCCGGGTTCGAGCTCGGAGTGGGCGTCGACTCGGAAAATCACGTCAGCGTTCGTCGACAACATCGCGATGTTCAACGCAGCGGGCGTGCTGCCCGACGGATTGTCAACGATGACGAGCGGGAACTCGTCGGCTAGCTCGTTCGCAACGTCGCGGGTATTGTCTTCCGACGGACCAATGGCAACGACAATCTGCGTGTCCTTGGGATTCTGTTGAGCAACGATGCTCTCGACCGCAGTTCGCAGGTAGCGCGCATCATTGCGAACCGGCATGACATACGCGATGGACAGCGCTTTCGCACCACGCTTCGCCGTCGTCATGAACGCGAGTCTATCGCTCCCAGTGTGATGGCTACGCGGACTGCGGCACGCCCCTCGCGGCGCCGGCCGACGGTGTCGAGCGTCAATCCGTGAATGAGCGCAGCCTGCCACGTGTCGGGGATCGGGGTCGCGAGAAGGGCGTTGACGGCGTCTCGATCGCGGCGGTTGATGACCGGGACCTGCGGTTCGCCATTCTCTGCCGTGTACCGGCTGAGTAGCCGGCCGGCCTGGCGGCCGAACACAAGTTCACGCACGAGCGACCACATGCCGATGACGGGTGCCACGAACAGCGCGAGCCCATAGACCAGGGTCAGCGGCTGACTCGAGGCGACCAGCAGCGCGGCCTGGTAAGCGGCGAACACGATGTACAGGGCGAGCAGTGCCGACATCACGGCGACTCCAATAATCGTGCGGGTCGTCTTCATCCCTCCAGCCTATTCTTGCGGCGCGCT
>JBEGPO010000150.1:0-4831 GCA_041181465.1 Actinomycetota bacterium
GCCGACCGGGCGAACCGTGGTCGCGGGGGGAGTGGGCGTGGTTGGGCGCCGTTCTCGTGCTCGGCTACCTCATCCTTCCGGTGTATTTCATCACCTCGGGGAGTTACCAGAACTGGCCGGCCGTCGAAACACCCAGCGAAATCGCCCGCCTGTTCGTGGGGGTCGGATTCGTGGGCATCTGGGACGAGCTCTTCTTCATCTGCATCGTGTTTGCCCTATTGCGCCGGCACTTCCCGTTCTGGACCGCGAATGTGTTGCAGGCGATCGTGTTCGTCTCATTTCTGTGGGAACTGGGATATCGATCGTGGGGCCCCGCGCTCACGCTGCCCTTCGCGTTGATTCAGGGCTGGATTTTCGAGAAGAGCCGCTCGGTGTGGTACATCATCACCGTGCATTTGCTTTTTGACGTGGTTGTTTTTCTCGTGCTCGTCTATGCGCACCATCCGACGTGGCTGCCCATTTTCTTTGTGGCGCCGCCCGGACCATGATTAACGCGAAGTGTTAGTGTGCCGACCGTGAGCAACCATCCACACCGCGCCACCCGGCTTCGTGCATTTGTTTCGGCGACGCACTTTCCGCAGGCGCTCGCGATGGTACTTCTTATGACAATCGCGACCGCAATCTTTGGGGGTTCCTGGTTGAGTGTTGCCCTTGTTTTTCTCGCCAGCGCAGCCGGCCAGGCAACTGTTGGCTGGACAAACGACGTCCACGACGCGGCGGCTGATCGCGCCGCTGGGCGAACTACTAAACCAACCGTTCGCGGCGAACTGCGCCCCGAAGACCTTCGCGTGCCGATTCTGGTCAGCGCGACGCTGACGATTCCCCTCTCGTTTTTAGCAGCGGGCTGGGTCGGCGGCGCTGCGCACATTGCGGCCGTTGCGAGCGCACTGGTTTACAACTTTTTCCTTGCTCGCACGATGTGGTCGTGGGTGCCTTATGCGGTGTCGTTTGCTCTGATGCCGGTGTTCGTCGCCCACGCAAGTTCGCCAACTCTGTGGCCACCATTTCCCATCGTCCTTCTCAGTGTGCTCGTGGGTGTAACGGCGCATGTTCTCAACGCTATTCCCGACATCGACATCGACCGCGAAACGGGTTGGGGTGGGCTCGCCGTTTCGCTTGGCAAACGCCGTTCTGTGATTCTGGCGGCAGTACTCGCGACAGCCGGTGTCGTATGCCTCGGAGTCGTCATCAACGAACTGTTAAATGCCTAGTTCCCCCTAGCCGATCGGCCAGGGGGAACTCGTGACGCATCGGCCCCGTTGGGGCCGAACCGGTACCCGCCCACTAGACGTGAACGGGCACCGACTGTGGCAGAGCGACTTTAGACTGCGTCCATTACTACGGGTGGCTTACGCGTGAACGCACGGGTGATGATGAGTAACGCGACGACGCCAATACCAAGCCACCAGAACCCGAGGGTCAGCGCATTGGAGTCCAGTTGCATGAGGAGGTAGGCGTCAACAATCGCGCCAATACCAGGCATCACCAGATAAACAAGTGGGTTCAACTTGTTGCCCTTTTTCGCCTCACGCGCAAAATGCGCGATGACCGCGATGTTTACGAACGTGAAGGCAGTAAATGCTCCGAAGTTGATGAACGATGTCGAAGTTGTGATGTCGAGAAACAGTGCTGCGAGGCCGACTAGTCCGATGACTACGATTCCAGTGACCGGGGTCTTGAGCTTCGCGTTGACCGAACCGAACAACCTGCGGGGCAAAACACCATCACGACCCATGGCAAAAATGAGACGCGACGCCGATGCTTGTGCCGCGAGTCCCGACGTGAATTGTGCTACGACGAGTCCAGCGACGAAGATTGCACTAAACAGTGCTCCACCAATCTGTCCGGCGATGTCAAACGCCGCCGACCCCGAGTTCTCAAACGTTCCTCCTGGGTGAACTAGCTGCGTGACATACGACACGGCGACGAAGATTCCACCACCGAGTAGTGCGACGAGCATGATCGCCTTGGGTACCGTTCGACGTGGGTCAATGGCTTCTTCAGTGAACGTCGTGACTGCGTCGAAGCCGAGGAAGCAGTACGCTGCGACGGCCGCACCAGCAGTAATGGCTCCGAAGCTCGCGTCGATACCCACGAATGGGCTCGAGTTGACAAGGCCACCGGCACCATTTGCGCCAACAATGAACAGGATTGCGAACACCACGAACAGGATGAGCACAAGGGTTTGGAAGGCCATGAGCACGAAATTCGCGCGGTCGGCGACCTTTATTCCGAGGATGTTGAGGAAGGTCGTGAGCGCGATGAACGCGAGAACCCACACGGCGTTAGGCACCGAGGGGAACTGTGCGTTGAGATAGCTCGCACCGATGAGCCAGATCACCATGGGTAGGAACAGGTAATCGAGCAGGACGGCCCACCCGACGAGGAAACCGACACGAGAGTCGACGGTCTTCCCGACATAGGTATAAGCCGACCCGGCAACGGGGTATGCCGCCGCCAGACGGGCGTAGGAAGAGGCTGTAAAAACCATTGCGACGAGTGCGACGAGGTAGGCCGACGCGCTCGCGCCCGCGGTAATCTCGGCAACGATGCCGAAAATTCCGAGAACGATGATCGGGGTCATGTATGCGAGTCCTAATAGGACAAGCGATGGCAACCCGAGAGTTCGGGTCAGGACGTTGGAACTTGTCATGCGTTTTCTCCTTTGTGTTGGGTGTGACTCTTCGGTTTCCAGGTGCGTGGATCAATGCGACCCTGATAAATGGGCAAAGCAAGGGGTTCGTCGGCGGGAAGGAATTGGTCCCACATTCGATTTGAACTAGCAGTCCCGTTCTCGCGAACGAATTCGACACGCTCCTTCGAAAAATCAAGCGTCAGTCGTCCTGCGCCCGCACCGGTGAGTTCCGTGAGCACCTCGCCCTCGGGGCCGACAATAAGTGAGTCTCCAACCCCAACAGGGCCCGCGGTGTTCACGCACACGGTGAATGTTTGGTTCACGATCGAGTTAGCACGCGCGAGAACCAACTCCTGCGCGCGATCAGGAGTTGTCGTCATCACAAGATTGATGACGATGTCGGCGCCCATCCACGCCAACGAGCGTGAAACCTCGGGAAACCACGAATCGTAGCAAATGGAAAGTCCGAACCTTCCCACATCATCGATATCAAAGACTGTGAAGTCTGTACCAGCGGTGAAGGGTTCATAAGGTCGCCACGGAAACATTTTGCGGTAACTTGCCACGAGGTCGCCCGAAGGATTAATGACAATTGCGGTGTTGAAGATGTCACCGGTTGATGACCGCTCGACAACTGATCCGGGTAGGAGCCAGATTCCGTTTTCTCGGGCGATGGCTCGAAGTGCGGCTACCTCATCGCCGTCCAGCGTGATCGCGGCAGCGCGCAATTGCTCCGTCTTGTCCTGCGGGTCGGTTGCGGACGCGTAAAACAAATGAAGTTCCGGGTAAACAAGCATCTGCGTTGCCGGCTCTAAAACCAACTGTTCGCCCACATCAGTTGCAAAGATTGCCAGGTCCACACCCGGCTCCCGGGCTGGGGCCTGGACCGCAGTAATTCGAAATACTGACGTCACATGTGCACCTTTGCTTGTGTTGGCTTAAATGTATCAATATGAAACAATTAACACAAGGGTATTATGAAAAGGCTTTTGCACGTACAGAAAAGTCATGGGGTGCGCCGGTGGAAAAGGTGTCTAATGTTTTGCGTGATCATGCAGTGTCGCGCATAACCCGCCTTTCTGCTGTCGACACAGTGCGCGCGCGGATAGCAATGGCGATTGAATTGGGGCTCCTTCTCCCCGGCGAGCGTTTGCCAAAAGATAACGACATTGCGGCAGCGCTTGAGGTGAGCACGATCACCGTGCGACGAGCTCTCGCGAGCCTCGCATTGGATTTACTCGTCATCCGACGGCGAGGAAAGACTGGCGGCACCTTTGTTGGCGAGCATCCGCCGCCTGGAGCCCTATCAGTCGCAACGGTCTATCGCGAGGACAAGGTGACCGTTGACCGACTCATCGATGAGCGCACGCTCATTGAATCCGCGCTCGTATCAGCGGCCGCCACGTCCTCAAATCTCGCTGCGGTAGACGCGCTTCAAGGATTTATTGACGAGGGCAACAGCGCTTCCGACTGGGCGGCATTCCATCGAGCAGATGAGAAGTTCCACATCGGACTCGTCGACGCTAGCGGTCTCGAGTGGGCGAGGGAAATCCATAGTTCGGTTCTCGGCGAGCTGTACCAGTACTTTGTGCCCTACCCCATTGAGTACTTACGCGCATCAAACGGTGAGCATCAGAGGATTGTCGATGCAATCCGTGGCGGGAATGTGGCTCGAGCCGCGGCTGAATGTCAAGCACACATCCAAGTTCTGCACGACACGATGTACACAGGACTAAAACCGCCAGGTAAATGATTTTGCACACAGACTCTCTATAGGTCCGTCGGAATCGAACTGACAGCGTGAGGGCTAAGGGTTGGTTTCACACAAACTCGAACTAGTCTCTGCGAACACGGGGATGACGACGCTATGGTTCATCCCCAGAGAACGGGTAGGGACTTCGCTCCTCGGAATAGATACCCGGAAACCGTGGCGGGTGCTTCGGGGTCGAGCCTCAGGTGTGGAAGTCGACGAGCGGTCTCCTCCACCATGATTTCGCCCAAGCCCTTCGCGAGTTGGTGCCCCGAGCAGTGATGCACGCCGTATCCGAACGTTGCGTTCACCGTTTGCGTGCGGTGCATGTCGAAGCGGTGTGCGTCGTCGAACTTTGCGGGATCGCGATTGGCGGCGGCGACGACGAGTGACAATGGCGCACCAGCAGGCACCGTTACCCCTTCATAGGTGAAATCGGTGAGCGG
>JBEGPO010000151.1:0-2667 GCA_041181465.1 Actinomycetota bacterium
CCATAACAATCGGGTCGTTGTGCTTGACCGAAATCTTGAAGTCATGGAAGTCGTGTTCCTCGAAGAGGCTGGCCTCCCAGACTGCGCTCTCGACGAGCGCTTCGGGGGTCGGTCGGCCGTATTTCTCCAACAAGCGAGGATCGAGCGAACCGGCATTGACACCGATGCGAAGGCTGACGCCCGCGGCCTTGGCCGCCTTGGCGATTTCGCCCACCTTGTCATCGAACGCCTTGATGTTTCCGGGGTTCACCCGAACGGCGGCGCATCCCGCGTCAATCGCCTGGAAGACGTATTTGGGCTGGAAATGAATATCCGCGATGACCGGGATCTGGCTCTTCTTTGCGATGATGTGCAAAACATCGGCGTCGTCTTGAGTGGGGACGGCAACACGCACGATGTCGCAACCGGTCGCGGTGAGTTCCGCGATTTGCTGCAGAGTGCCGTTGATGTCCGTCGTTTTGGTCGTCGTCATCGACTGAACCGAAACCTGCGATTCACTGCCAACCATCACCTTTCCCACCTTGATTTGGCGGGTTTTACGACGAGGTGCGAGCGTCTCTACGACGCGGGGAAGTCCGATATTTACAGCCACAGCACTATCGTACAGCCCTAAAGTCCGAGGGTAATCGGCTTGACGATGTCGGCGTAAATGAGCAGCGCGCTCATGGCCATGAGCACGACAGTAATCACGATTGTGAACGGGACGAGCCGAGCCGAGTCGACCGGGCCCGGTGCGGGTTTGCCGCGAAGTTTCGCCACGGAGTTGCGAATCCCCTGCCAAAGCGCGACGGCAATGTGGCCACCGTCGAGAGGCAAGAGCGGGATCAGGTTGAAGACAAAGAGTGCGATGTTGAGGCTCGCGAGGATTCCGACGAGAGCCGCGAATCGATCGACAACCTGCAATTGCTCGGCGGCGGCGATGTCGCCTGCGATGCGGCCGACTCCCACTACGCTGACCGGACCGTTCGGGTCACGGGTTTCAGCACCAAACGCCGCATTCCACACCTGAATCATGCGATTCGGCAAATCGAGGATGAGCGCACCGACCTGCACGATGTTGTTCCCCATCGCGTCGAGAGCGACCACCGGTGACTGCTGCTGACGTTCGACAGCGGGGCCAATCCCCACAAATCCGACGGTGGCCGTTTCCGGGTTGCCGTCCGAGTCGAGCACCGGGTTCCCCGCCGAATCGAGCGCGTAGCGAATCGCGGCAATCGGCGTCACCGTGAAGGCCATGCTTTCGCCATCGCGTTCGACGACGATCGAGATTTCACGCCCGGCGGATTCGCGGATGATTGCGGTGCCGGATGCCCAGGTCGAAACGGGCTCACTGTTGATCGACACAATTCGGTCGCCGGGCTTCAGCCCCGCCTCGGCGGCGGGGGCTCTCGGGTCACCCGACTCACAGGCCGTGCGTGTCGAGGTGACGGGCAGGACACATTCCGAGATTGTCCCGATGGTCGTGGTCGCGCCGACGACTCCGATTCCGGTGAACAAAAACAGGAAGAGGACCGTCGCAATAACAAGGTTCATGAACGGGCCGCCGAGCATCACGATGATGCGCTGCAGAACCGGCAAGCGATAGAAGGCTCGAGAGTCGTCGGTGATGGTTTCGGCCGATGCGTCGCGCGCGTCTTGCACCAGTTTGCGGAACATCCGGAATCCGGGCTTGTCCGCGTTGGCTGTTGTCGGATACATCCCCGACAGCGACACATACCCGCCGAGGGGAATTGCCTTGAACCCGAATTCCGTCTCGCCGAATTTGCGTGACCACAGTGTCGGTCCGAAACCAATCATGAACGAACCCACAAAGACTCCGAACTTGCGGGCGGGATAGAAGTGCCCGAGTTCATGCAGCCCGATAGAGACGGCGATTCCGACGGCCAACACGAGCACACCCAGAATCCACAGCACGATCTCCATGAGGTCAAGGCTACCCGCGACCGCGGACGGTCTCGGGCGGGTCTAACGGTTGCTCAGGAAACTCTTAGCCGTCTCGCGCGCCCACGAGTCCGCCGCGAGCAGCCCGTCGAGGTCCAATTGCGCGGGGGCGGAATGCGCCTCGACGACGCGCTCGATTGTCTCGACAATGTCGAGGAACCCGATGTGTCCAGCGTTGAACGCCTCCACTGCGACCTCGTTTGCCGCGTTGTACACAGCCGGAAACGTCGAGCCGGCAACGCCGACCTGACGAGCAAGTCGCACCGCGGGGAAGACTGCCTCGTCCAAGGGTTCGAACGTCCACGTATGAGACCCGGACCATTCAATCGCGGCGGTCGCCCCCGGAACGCGATTCGGCCAGTCGAGTCCGAGCGCGATTGGCAGATGCATGTCTGGTGGCGAGCACTGCGCCATCGTCGACCCGTCGACGAACTCGACGAGTGAGTGAACGACGGATTGCGGGTGAACCGTGACCTCGATGCGGTCGAACGGAATGTCAAACAGAAGGTGTGCCTCGATGACCTCGAGGCCCTTGTTCACGAGCGTCGCGGAATTCGTCGTGATGACCGACCCCATGTTCCACGTCGGATGCTTGGCGGCTTGGGCCGGGGTGACGTCGGCGAGTTGTTCGCGCGTGAAACCGCGGAAGGGCCCGCCGCTGGCGGTGACGACGAGTTTCGCGACCTCAGCGTGGGTTCCGGCCATTAGTGATTGCGCGAGTGCCGA
>JBEGPO010000152.1:0-2698 GCA_041181465.1 Actinomycetota bacterium
GGAATCCATTGAGAACCTGCAGAAAATTTGGGACGGCAACAACATGAAAAGCCCCCTGCTCGATCCGCTGAGCTACGAGGGCGTAGTTAAAGGTTTTCGCGGCGAATCAGCGCAAAGTCGACCTCGCGGTGCATCAATTGTCTGAGTCGAGGTCGAGCAGCCGAATGACGTCTTCGCCGGTTCCCATCATGTGGTCCCGCGCGCGCTCGGCCGCCAAGGCCGAGTCACCCGATTCGATGATGTCGACGAGGATGTTTTGGCGTTGTGCCCAATCTCCGGCGAGGATTTTCGCAATCGGGTAAAAGTAAAAGCGTGCGCGTTTTTCGAGAGCCAGCGAGATTGCCGCGAGGACATCGTTGTGGGCAGAGGCCCTGACCGCAACATTGAAGTCGACGCTCGCATGAAAGGCCGCTTCGACATCGTCGGCTTGCGCGGCCGAGACACTTCGCTTAACGACCCGTCTGAGTGTTTCGATGTCCTCAGGTGTTCGCCTGTTGGTTGCAAGCCTGGCTATCTCAGGCTCGATCCCCGCACGTGCTTCGAAAAGATGCGTGAGCTCACGAAGTGAACGTTGGCTGACATATGCCCCATAGCGAGGCCGGATTTGAACCCATCCTGCTTCGTGTAGCGAGCTGAGCGCTTCCCGAACGGGGATTCTGCTGACTCCGAACTTAAGGGCGATATCGTCGGGCAACAGGCGCGATCCTGGTTCGATGTCGCCGTGGATAATGGCATCTTCCAGCAGGTCATGAATTTGGTTGGGAAGAGAGAGAACTTCGACTGCGGGTCTGAGGGATTCAAAACGCGTTGACCGTGAACGGAGGAATGATTGAGCAGGGCTGGCCGCGACACTTCTCGAGCGGGAATTCTTGTCATCGCGTTGGCTCATTATTGCTCCGAATCGGGGGCGGAAAGAAATTCGCATGCCGACAAAACATACAGCGCCGTGCAGTTGAGTAATTCTTCTTCCTCAGCGTAGTCATCAATTCCGGAGGAATACAAAGGTTGCGGTCCATAGCAAATTGCCGGAACCCCCAGCCTTCGCCATCGGCTAGCGTCACTCGCGGGTAATCGAATCGCAAATTCGGGAAAATCAATCCCTAGCTTGTCTGACGCCAATCGCCACGACTGAACAATGTCGGTATCGCGACCCGTGACGTTGGGCTCCCACCCTTTGATCACGCTCACGTTCGCGGCAATATCCGCGGAGCGAAGTTCCTCGCTGACCGAATCAAGCACGTGTGCGATCGAGAGCCCTGGAGGAATTCGGAAATCAATCTCGATTGCGGCGCTCGTGGCGATTTGCCCGATGAACGTGCCGCTCCTAATCGTGCCGATATTGGCGGTGAGGAAAGTTTCGCGCTCGGGCGACTCGATCGGTTCGACCTGTCGTCGATTGGTGAAATCGGCAAAGGTTTCGTCTCCGCGCCAGCCCGTCAGGCCATCGATAAGGTGGATGACCTTCGCAATCTGTGCGGACGCTGAGTTGCCCCGCACTACCGCTGAGGAGTGTCCGGGTTCGGCGGAAACGTCAATTTGAACCCACAACACTCCCTTTTCACCGTTCGACAGTCGCTTGAATCCCGGGCCCTCGCCGCAAATGAGTGCGTCGCCGGTGATGCCCTTGTCGTTGATGAGTGCCTCGGCTCCGTTCGGCCCGAAGACCACTTCGTCACTGACAGCAGCGAACGTAATCGAGCCGTTCCATTGGTCGCGATTGTCCCGGAGGATGTCGATCGCGTGCGCCATCGCGACAACGGCGCCTTTCATGTTCCCCATACCGAGCCCGTACAGTCGGCCGTCGCGCCGCGTGAGTTCGTAAGGCGGAACTGACCACAGATTTTCATCACCAGGTGGCATTGTGTCGAGATGTGCATTGAATAGTAGGTGCTTTCCAGGTCGTCCCGAGTCGATATTCACGAGGACCGATGGCATCGTATCGACGGCGCGATAGTCGGTCGCCTCAATGCCACACTGGCTAAAAAAGGACATCACGCGTTCCGCGACCAGTCGTGTGTCCCCCGGTGGGTTGACGCTCGGAGCGGTTACGACGGCGCGCGCGAGTGACACGATCGCCTCGCGTCGTGTCTCGACTTCGGCGCGGACGAGTTCTGCAAATTCACTGGTCGGCGTGGTTCTGGTCATTCGGTGGCCCCTGAAACCGTACGACGATCGTCCGCTCCATATATAAGCCCGGCTGGACCGTTACCTGCGGCGACGACCGCGCCGAAGACCGCGTCCCCATCCTCACGAATGACGATCTCGTGGCCACGACTTTCCAAATCCGAACTCGCGGAATGTGACTGTTCAATCAAAAGCGCACCGTTTTCGCTTCTCCAGCGCGGCGCCGCGATCGCATCGGGCAGGGGTGTGCCGTCAAACCGCATTGCGGACACGACTTGAAGCAGCGTTTGGACCTGTCCGTCGGCGCCTGGCGTTGCCAGCGCGAGAACAGATCCGTCGCCATCACGAACAATGACCGGCGCGAGAGTGTGGACGGGAAATGACCCGGGTCGATACCGGTTGGAGCCGTCCGTAAATCCGTCCCCACGATTGTTGAGGGTAATTCCAAGTTCGGGAACAAAGACACAGGAACCGAAGTCGTCGAACACCGAGACGAGTGAGGAGACGACGGTGTCGGTGGTCGCGATGGCAACACCCGCAGTATGAACATATCCTCGTGGCCCTCCGCGGCGCC
>JBEGPO010000153.1:0-2576 GCA_041181465.1 Actinomycetota bacterium
GCTTCGACGAAACCACCGCCGACAGAAAAATATGTGCGAGCGAACAATTCGTCGCCGCTCGCGTTGAGCGCCGCGTAGGTCATGGCGTTCGAATGCTGAGGAAGGCGCGTCATGGGCCGGAGTTCGATGTCGGATTCTGCAAACGGAATTGTTTGGTTGCCAACGGTGACGGTTCCCGAGAGCACCGCGCGCTCCATCGCGGTGATGACTGATTCGGGGTCGCAGGTTTCTGGGGCGGCGCCTTCGAGTCCGGCGATAATGGCGTTTGTCGTCCCGTGCCCAACACCGGTGGCACCGAGTGACCCAAACAGAGACACACGAATCCGGGCCGTGGAATCGCCGTGGCCTGATTCGGTCAGTTCATCGACGAATCGGCGGGCGGCGCGCATCGGTCCGACGGTGTGCGAACTCGACGGGCCAACGCCAACGGTGAAGAGGTCAAGTGCGGTGAGAATGCTCACGATGTGTTTCTTCTTACTGTGAGAGAAAAGGCGCCTGTGAGCCGACGTATCGACCCACAGGCGCCCGAGGGTACTACTTGTGTTCGCCGTGAACCGCGTAGCGCTCTTCAGGAGACAATACGAGGTTGTTGCGACCGATGACCGCGAAGTACAACAAGAACACCGCGTAGACGATGATGATGGCGTAAATCGCGGGAAGGAACGCGGGATTCAGTAGGAATCCAACGAACGCCAGTGCGGCGATTAATCCGGACACCGTTGCCCCACCGACACCCCACGGCGAGCGATACGGACGCTCGAGTTCGGGGTGCTTGACGCGCAGAATGATGAACGAGATCATCTGCATAAGGTAGGCCAACATGGCACCCCACACGGCGATGTTCAGGATGATGGCTCCAGCCACACCACTGATGGCACCGGTCGTGTCGGTTGCGGTCAAGTAATCGAGCAGCACGAGTGCAGCGAGACCGATGAGTCCACCGACGAGAAGTGCGAGCCACGGGGTTTTGTTCTTTCCCGTAACCGACAGTCCCTTGAAGTAGTAACCAGCGCGCGAGAGTGAGTACATGTTGCGACCGTAGGCGAACATGATTCCCTGGAGCGACGCGAGCAGACCGATCAGTGCGAAGAGTCCCAGGATCGCAGCCCAACCATCACCGACGACAGCGCGGAAGCCATCGAGGAGAGGTTCGCCCGCAGCACCCGTTGCCTCAGCACCGAGAATTCCGGTGTTGATGAACATGACGAGAATACCGGTGATGATGAGTGTTCCACGTGCCCAGAAACCGGCGCGAGGGATGTCCTTCGACGGGTTGTGAGCCTCTTCAGCAGCGAGGGGAAGTTCTTCAATTCCGAGGAACAACCACACACCGAAGGGGATCGCGAAGAGGATACCCATGATGCCGTGAGGGAGGAACCAGCTCGAGCCTGCCGAACCATCAGCGGGGATGTTCCAGAGCATCGACCAGTCAATCTGGCCTGACGCGAGAACCATCACCGAGAACAGCACGATAATCGCGAGCGAGATGATTGACACAACAATCGAGAACTTGAACGAGATGGCCGAACCGAGCGAGTTGAGTCCGATGAACACTGCGTACAAGACGACGTACCAGATCCACATGTTTCCAGTGAGGTCGAGCCCGAGGAGTTCCGATGTCACACCGTTCGCGTACGCCGCCGAGAAGAAGACTACGACCGCGGTTGTCGCGACGTACTCGACGGTCTCCGCGAGGCCCGTGACGAATCCACCCCATGGCCCCATCGCCTTTCGAGCGAACGAGTAAGCGCCACCCGAGTGGGGCATTGCCGACGACATTTCACCGATGGCGAACATGAGTCCGTAGTACATGACCACGAGGATGACGAAGGCGACGAGCAGGCCACCGAAACCACCGGCTGCGACGCCGAAGTTCCAGCCTGAGAAGTCACCCGAGATGACCGCGGCGATTGCGAGACCCCAGAGGCCCCACACGCCGGCGGATCGAGTTAGCTGGCGCTTCTCGAAATAGTCCTTACTTTGCTCGGTGTAGGAAACTCCCGAGACTTTTAATTTGTCAGACATACGACTTTGTAGTCCTTTCCCGTCGCGGGAACGTTCGCACCCACGACATTGTGTTGGCTAGGTAATTGCGAGCATAGGGGAAACTGCATCCGAAAATCCAACCTTTAAAGGAAAAACTTTTGCGTTGTTGATTTGCCATGCTCGCACCGACCTGTTACCCAGTCCGCACAAAATGGCAGGTAAGTTGACAAACCGCCCTCCTCTAGTGTTTTCTTAAGGTGACAAATCCGACCTCAACGAAGAGGAAACACACCATGGCTCAACGAACCGGCATGCTCACTGTCCCTGAATTGCAGAAACTTGTGGACAGCGGCGACATCGACACGGTCATCATCTCGTTCACTGACATGCAGGGCCGACTCGTCGGCAAGAGAATGTCGGCGAGGCTTTTCGTCGAAGACGCCATCGAACACGGCGCCGAATGCTGCAACTACCTGCTCGCCGTCGACGTTGAGAACAACACGGTGCCTGGTTACGAATTCTCGTCGTGGGAAAAGGGCTACAACGACATGGCGATGATCCCGGACATGTCGACGCTACGACTCGTCCCG
>JBEGPO010000154.1:0-4347 GCA_041181465.1 Actinomycetota bacterium
TCCGGCGCTTCCGCACGGCACGGTGGGCACGCTGCGTACCAAAAGTTGACGACTAACACAGAGCCGCGATAGTCCTCGGCGCTCACGGTCGACCCATCCGTCATGTCGCTGGATTCGAACGACACCGACTCCCCTCGATTCGCAGGCGCGACTTCGGTCACGGTTCCGTCGGCGGATGTGAAGTTCGTGTTCGTTGCGTCTTGTGCGAGTAGATCGTTCGAGACACACCCGCCGATGACGAGAAGGGAGGCCGCGAGGGTCGCACCGAGAATGGCGCGCCTCACACCGCCCCCGAATCCACCGCGCGACCGACGTCGGTCGCCTCGCGGTAGTCGTATTCGACGAAATCAGCGGGGTGAACCTGGAATGACGTCACGGACGACAGCGAACAGCGTCGAGTGCCGGGCCAGTGCGCCAACGGCTTGTCGGCCATTGCCCGCTGAACCATCCAAATGGGCAATTGGTGAGACACGATGACGACGTCACCACCGTCCACCGAGTCGACCGCATCCCGCATCGCCGCCAGCATGCGCTGGGCGATGTCGCGATACGGCTCGCCCCACGACGGACGGCACGGGTTCGCCAGGAATTTCCAGAGGCCGGGGCGCCCGAGAAGTTCGCGACCTCCGTTCATACGCAATCCACGGAATTCGTTCCACGGCTCGATCACGCGTTCGTCGATTGTCGCGGTCTTTCCCGTTGCAGATTCCCACGGTGCCATCGATTCGCGCGCGCGCTGAAGCGGGCTGACAATTAGTGCGGAAATGGTGTCGAGAGGCACCTGACGAACCGCCGATTCGGCAAGTGTCCGGCCGTTTTCGGTGAGCCCAAAGTTCGGCAGACGCTCGTAAAGAACGCCACCGGGGTTATTCACCTCACCGTGGCGCACGAGATGGACACGCTCGGCACTCACCCTCCCGATTGTATCCGCGCAAACTGTGGGCAACCCGCCCGCTACGCTGGGTTTATGGCTAAGCGTTCAACCGTGGCATCCCTTTCCGCTCTTCCCGACGGCGACGTTGTTGTCGCGGGGTGGGTCGACACCGTCCGCGACCAGAAGGCGGTTCAGTTCGTCATCCTGCGAGACGAGAGCGGTGCTGTGCAACTCGTCACCAAGGCCGTTCGTGAACTCGACCCCGAGGTCGCCGATTCGGCCGAACGCCTCGCACTGACGGAACTCATCGGAACGCTCAACGCCGGAACCTTCATTCGTGTCACGGGTCAACTCGTGCACGACGAGCGGGTCAAGCTCGGTGGACTCGAGGTCAAGATTTCGACGCTCGAAGTCGTTGCCGAGGCGCAACCCGAACCTCCCATCGCCGAGGACTCAAGCATTGACAAGCGCCTCGACTGGCGCTTCCTCGACCTTCGTCGCCCAGAGGCGAACCTCATCTTCCGCGTCCAGACCGTCTTCGAACACGCGATGCGAACCTGGTGGGTCGACAACGGTTTCATCGAGATCCACACCCCAAAACTGATGGCAAGCGCGTCAGAGTCACGCGCTGAACTTTTCGAGATGCAGTATTTCGAGACGACCGCATACCTCGCTCAAAGCCCCCAGTTCTTCAAGCAGATGGCGCAGCCCGCCGGTTTCGGTGCGGTCTTCGAGATCGCACCCGCGTTCCGCGCAGACCCGTCGTTTACCTCACGCCACGCGACCGAATTCACGTCGATCGACGCCGAGATGTCGTGGGTTGATTCGCACGAGGACGTCATGGCGATGCACGAGTCGGTCATCGTCGCCGGTCTCACCGCGGTCACCGAGAAGCTCGGGTCGCAGGTTGAAGTCGCCTACGAGATCGTCGTTACGCCCCCCACTACTCCGTTCCCGCGCATTCCGCTCGCCGAGGCGCACGAGATCCTCAAGGCCCGCGGGTACACCGTTCCCCGCGCGGACGGCGACTTGGACCCCGAGGGTGAACGGCAATTGTCGGCGTATGTCAAGGAAACGTTCGGGCACGACTTCGTGTTCGTCACCGATTACTTCACATCAATCCGCCCGTTTTATCACATGCGTCACGAGGGCGACCCGAACCTTACGAACTCGTACGACCTGCTGTACAACGGCACCGAGATCTCGACCGGCGCCCAGCGCGAGCACCGCATCGACGTCCTCACCGCTCAAGCAAAAGACAAGGGGCTCGACCCAGAGGAACTCGATTTCTATCTCGACTTCTTCCGCCACGGGGTTCCCCCGCACGGCGGGTTCGGAATGGGCTTGGCCCGATTCCTCATGCTCATGCTCGGCCTGCCGTCGATCCGCGAAACGACGTACCTCTTCCGCGGACCCAACCGACTTCTGCCCTAAGGGCTTGATTAAATGAAGTGAGCCGGTCCCGAGCGGAGCAAAAAAGCCCCCGAGTCTCCTCGGGGGCCCTGGCGGTGCCGGTGGGATTTGAACCCACGGTGGACTTGCACCCACACATGTTTTCGAGACATGCTCCTTCGGCCGCTCGGACACGGCACCGAGGGAAATCTTACACGCGAAACAAGGTGCGAGAAAAACGGGATGACGTCAGTCGTCTCGCCTAATCTGGAACCATGGCCCGCGTGACAACTCCCTATAAATGCGTCGAGTGCGGGTGGACGACCAACAAGTGGGTCGGCCGATGCGGCGAATGCCAGCAGTGGGATACCGTTCGCGAATTTGGGACTGAGTCCCTCGGGGGGCGAACAGTCGCAACACGTGTTCCGACGAACCGTGCCGCCGTCCCCATCACCCAGATCGCGGTGACCGATGCCGAGCATCGACCGACCGGAATTGCTGAATTCGACCGAGTGCTCGGTGGTGGCATCGTCCCCGGTGCCGCGATTCTGTTGTCCGGCGAGCCGGGAGTCGGCAAGTCAACTCTTCTTCTCGATGTCGCTGGTCGGGTGGCGATGCGCGGCGACATCGTCCTGTACGTCAGCGCCGAGGAATCCGTCGGCCAAGTGCGGCTGCGCGCCGAGCGCACAGGCACACTGGTCGACACGCTTTTTCTCGCGGCCGAAACCAACCTCGGCACAGTCCTCGGTCACATCGACGAGGTCAAGCCCTCGCTCGTCATTATCGACTCGGTTCAGACCGTGTCGTCGGAAACCGTCGATGGCCTGGCGGGTGGCGTCGCCCAGGTACGCGAAGTGGCTGCGACGGTTGTTCGCATCGCCAAGGAACGCGGGATTCCCGTCATCCTCGTGGGTCACGTCACCAAAGACGGGACTATCGCGGGTCCGCGACTTCTTGAACACCTCGTCGATGTCGTCATGCACTTCGAGGGCGACCGGCAAACCGCACTCCGCTTTGTCCGCACGCTCAAGAACCGTTTCGGTCCCACCGACGAGGTCGGATGTTTCGAGATGGTCGGAAGCGGTATCGAGCAGGTCCCCGACCCATCCGCACTGTTCCGATCGAACACGACGACACCGGTCAGCGGAACGTGCACGACCATCACGATGGAGGGCCGTCGCGCGATTCCGGTCGAAATCCAAGCGCTCATCGTCCCCTCGAGCGCACCACAGCCGAGGCGCGTCACGAACGGCGTTGATTCGTCACGTGTAGCAATGCTGCTCGCGGTTCTCGAGCGCCGTGCCAAACTTCCGTTCCAATCAGCCGACGTTTACGTCTCGACGGTCGGCGGAATTCGCGTCACCGAACCGGGAGCCGACCTCGCCATCGCTTTAGCACTCGCCAGTGCGGCGAAAGACATTGCCCTTTCGCCCACGCTCGTGGCGACGGGTGAAATCAGTCTCGCCGGAGACATCCGTGCCGTGACCGCCCACCAACTGAGGTCCGCCGAAGCAACCCGCTTAGGGTTCACCGAGGTCATCGATCACTCGGTGAACACCCTCGCAGAGGCTATCCGTCGCTCGCTGCGTTGATGTTGTCGAGCAATGCATGGGGCGTTGACGAGGGCGCACACACAAAAACTTGGGAGAGACACCTGCTCCTCGCGAAATTTCGCTATTAGGGAACGATGACCGTGTTGGATGCGATCGATTCGCCGAAGTTGTTCACCGCGACAACCCAGTACGTTCCCGATCCGAACTTGGAACTGACGGTGGCGGCGGGCCACTGCGAGCGACCAGACTCTGCCAGACGAGGAGCGGCAGATCCGCGCTGCTGATAGATGCGGTAATCCCAGATTGCCGAACTGTGGACCGAACTTGGCTGTTCCCACTCAAAATTGAACCCGCGTCGAGATTGAGAAAGGAGGCTGAATGACTGTGGGGCGCCCGGTACGGCTCCGAGTCGTGCCGTGTCGACATCGATATTACCCGACCACAGATAGGGGCCACCTGAGGAGTTGACAGCATTGAGGGCAGCGAGTCGCCACTGGGCAGTAGTCACGCCCGTGACGAAAAGAGACC
>JBEGPO010000155.1:0-8205 GCA_041181465.1 Actinomycetota bacterium
CGCCATGTTGCAGATTGTTCCTGGAATTCGCATCGCGGCTCCTCGAGACGCATCAACCCTGCGTGAGGAACTCGCCGAATCGATTGGCGTTAAGGACGGGCCCACTGTCGTGCGCTTCCCCAAGGGGAATGTGGTCGAAAGCATCCCCGCGACACGACGAACGGGTGACGGCGTGGACGTGCTCCTCGAGGACTCAACACACGATGTTTTGCTCGTTGCCGTCGGGGCGATGGCCAGCTTGGCGCTCGATGTCGCGGAGCGCCTAGCAGCGTCCGGAATTGGCGCCACCGTCGTTGATCCGCGCTGGGTGATTCCGGTCGCGGCGTCACTCGTCGATTTCGCCCGCGATCATCGAATTGTCGTGTCCATTGAGGACGGTATTCGGGTCGGAGGGGTCGGAACTCGGATCCGTCAGGAACTTCGTCAGGCTGGTGTCGACACGGGTGTTGACGAACTGGGTCTGCCCGACGAATTTCTCGAGCACGACACGCGTGGGAACATTTTGACACGAGTCGGCCTCACCCCCGACGCCATCGCGGCGAAAATCATCCACCAGCTCAGCGGGTCGATGGTTCCGAAGGCGAAGCCACAGAAGCGTTAGGCGAAGTCCGAGATCGAGTGGAAGAGCCCACCCGCTGCTCGTTCGCTCGCACCGCAGGCGTCTAGGTAGGGCGTCATGCCGCCAATCGCGGCGGGCCAGCCGGCACCGTTTAACATGCAGAGATCGATGTCGACGACGTTCGCAACCACGTTCGAATCGAGCATCACCCGAACTTCACGGGCCAGGGCGTCGACAACGATGTTGTGGATTTCAACGGCCGGGAGCGCGCGGGATTCTTGAATCAGGGCGGTGAGGTCGCCGCCCACCGAATCGGATGACGGTGCCACCGTGGCCGCGCGCAACGAGTCCCCAACAAAGAATCGTTCGGGAGCACTCGCGTACAGCGACTCCAACATCGAGAGAGAAACAGTTCTGCCAATCAGGTCGAGCAGGGCGAATGGTGTCATGGGAAGTCGAAGCGGTTCGAGTGCCGCAGAGATGTCGGTTACTGACACACCACTCTCGAGCAGTCTGAGCGACTCACCAAGAAATGTTGACAGGAGTCTGTTGACGACGAAGCCAGGTTGGTCAGCAACAATCACCGGGGTCTTTCGGAGCGATTGTGCAATCGAGATCGCGGTCGCCAGCGTCTCGTCCGATTGAACACTGCTGCGCACTACCTCAACCAACTTCATCGACGCGACGGGGTTGAAGAAGTGAATGCCGGCAACTCTGTCGGGGTGTGTGGCGAACGATGCCATCGTCTCGATGGACAACGACGACGTGTTTGACGCAACAAGGCAATCCGGGCGAACGACGGCCTCTATTGCCGTGAGGACGTCCTTTTTGACTGAGATGTCCTCGAAGACTGCTTCGATCACGAGGTCGCACTCGGAGAAATCAGAGATCGTCAATGTGGTGTTGATTCGAGACAGCGTTTCGGATCGAGATTCGGGAGTCAGAGCGCCCTTCGCAACCCGCGCGCCCAGCCAGCCGTCGATGCGGTCGCGGGCTGTATCCAATTTCTCTTGAGAAACATCGGTCACGATGACGGCTCGGTCCCGTGATTCCGCGAATGCGAGCGCTATCTGACTTGCCATCAGTCCGGCGCCAACGACACCAACTCGGCGGATTTCTCGGGGACTAACAGAAGGAGTTCCGGGCGGCGACCGGTGCGCTGTGCTCGTAATGCGAAACGCATACAACCGACGACGAAACTCTGATGTTGTCATGAGTTCTGCGAGTGCGGCATCCTCGGCTTCGAATGACTCACTCTGTGTTGACACGAGCGAATGATGAAAAATTCGCCGCAAGTGAGTGAGCGCCGTAATCGGATTTCCGCGACGCCCGATGTAGCGGTCGAAGGTTGTGTCAATCGTTGCACCAGCATTGGAACTGGTGACGCCCGTGCGCGATCGAGCGTGTGTCGGCAGTGAATCGACCAACGCGAGAGCGCCATCCATCGCGTCGGCAGCAACACCATCGACAATTCCGAGCTCGAGGGCGACCTGGGGCGTCAGCGTTTTACCGGCGATGGCGTTGTCGACCATGACTCGCAGCGCTGACTCGAGACCGATGATGTGAGGCAGCAGGGTCGCACCGCCCCAACCTGGAATGAGCCCGAGCCCGATTTCGGGGAGTCCCAGGGCGATCGGACCGGCTTGGGACACGCGATGGGTGCAGTGCAGCGCGAGTTCCAGTCCGCCGCCGAGTGCTGTTCCGTTGATTGCGGCGACGCTGGGAACTCCAAGGTTCGCCAGTTTCGAGAAGACTCGGTGGCCTTCTTGCGCGAGTTCCAGGGCGTCGTCGAAGTGGCGGGGGCCGGCGAGAGTGTCGAGGTTTGCGCCAGCACAGAACGTTCGGCTGTTGCCCGTCACGATGAGCGCCGCGAATTCGCCCGAATGCGACGCGAACTCGTCGAGCGCAATGCCGAGTCGGTCCAGACCCAGCGGGCCGAGCGTCGTCGGACGTCGGTCGTCGTGATTTGTCACCGTCAACACGGCGACACGATTGCCGTCGGGGCTGAGGCTTTCAGTCAACTCAGCGAATGCGGGGAAATCCTCGTCGGGGTAATCGATCATGCTCGGAAGTTGGGGTTTTCCCAGACCATCGTGCCGCCCTGGCCCAGTCCGACGCACATCGTGGTGATTCCGTATCTGATCGAGTGATCCAGGTCAAATTGGCGAGCAAGCTGAATCGCAAGTCGCACGCCAGAGCTGGCAAGCGGGTGACCGAATGCGATTGCGCCGCCCCACGGGTTCAGGGTTTCGGAGGTCTGGTCGATGGCGAAGTGGTCGGCGAACACCAGCACCTGGACGGCGAAGGCCTCGTTAATCTCAATCGCCCCGATGTCGTGGATCGACAGGCCCGCTTTGGCGAGAGCCTTCTCGGTGGCCGGAATTGGTCCCAAGCCCATCTCGTTCGGCGAGACTCCGGCGAAGGCGTATGACACGAGCTTCATCTTCGGCGTGAGCCCGAATCTCTCCACAGCATTCGTTCCGGCCACGAGTGACATCGTCGCACCGTCGGTGAGTGGCGACGAATTTCCAGCTGTCACGCGACCGTTTCCACGGAACGGTGTGCCTAGTGCTGACAGAGATTCGAGGGTTGTGGTCGGCCGGATTTGTTCATCGCGAGCCGCAACCCCGTTGGGGGTGTCAATGGTCACGAGATCGGGCTGGATGAAACTGGACTCGTATGCAGCCGACGCACGGCGCTGGCTTTGTTCCGCGTAGGCGTCGGTTCTATGCTTTGTAATCGCCGGAAATTTGTCGTGCAGGATTTCGGCGGTGAAACCCATGGCTAATGATTCGTCGGTTAGTAGTCCAGCCTCGAGCATCGCGGGGTTTGCCTTCGCCGCGAACTCCATCGGGTGGCGACCCATGTGTTCAACGCCGCCCGCGATGGCGACATCAATTTGTCCCCACCCAATCCCCGAACCCAAGGTGGTCATCGAGGTCATTCCGCCAGCACACATTCGGTCGATCGCGAAACCGGGGACGGACGGTGGGAGTCCCGCCGCGAGACCGACGGTTCGTCCGAGCGTCAGTCCTTGATCGCCTTCCTGTGTTGTCGCTGCGATGGCAACATCGTCAATTTCCGCTGGTGGAACTGACGGGTTCCGTGACAGCAGTCCGCGAAGCGTAGCCGACGCGATGTCGTCGGCTCGCGTGTCGCGATAAATGCCCTTGGTGCCGGCACGACCGAACGGGCTTCGCATCCCATCAATATAAAAAACGTCCTGGGTCACGCCTGAACCTCCGCTAGTTGTTGTTCCTGATCCGCCGGCGCTAGTCGTCGGTGTCGGCCGCAGCGGTGAGGAACTCTGTGGGGTCCTCGGCCACGCGGACGAAGCAATCGTTCAATTCAGAATGTAACAACTCTATTTGCCACTCGCGGGCACCGGCGTCGCGCAACCACGTGGCAACTGCGGGTGGCTCAAAGACGGCGGGCGGTTCGAAGCATATTCGACGAATCATCTCGGGAAGCGCGAGGTTTTCGATCGGAATCGAGGCGCTGGTGGCGATTTGTGACAACGATTCGCGAACGCACACGAACCGGGCATAGGCCTCCGGATGGCGGTCCTTCCAGTTTCGCGGCGTCGACAAGCCGTTGCCGCGAACCCGCATGGGCGGCAGGTCGTCAGTTGAGAGTCCCCGTTCGATGGCGTCCCACCAGCGCGCCAATTCGCGCCTGGAATAGCGTCCGCTGAACTCCTTGATCGCAGCGAGCGCGCCGCGCGAGTCCGGCAATCGAGAGGCTGCTGCGACAATTGCACGGTCGGGTATCGTTCGACCGGGGCCTAAGTCAATCGACTCGGCAAATTGATCGCGGGCTATCCACATCTCGCGAGCGACGGCGAGATGCCGTGGCGACGTCAAGCTCTGCAATCCCGAGAGCCTCCGCCACGGGTCAGCTTTTGGCTCAGCCGGTTTCCACGTCAGCAGATGTGCAAACTCTTGTTCCGCGATTTCGGTTTTGCCAGCCGCCTCGAGCACCGAGGCCAGGGCGTCGCGCAGATCAGGCAGCAACTCGACGTCGAGTGCCGCGTAGACGATCCACTCCTGCGGAATTGGTCGGGTCGACCAGTCTGCGGCGGAATGTTCTTTAGCGAGGTGAAGCCCGAGCAGTTCGGCAACCACCGTCCCAAGACCCACCCGGGGAAGCCCCGCCAGCCGAGAACCCAACTCGGTGTCGAAAAGCTTTGTCGGTACGAGCCCTACTTCGGCGAGACAGGCCAGGTCCTGTGTCGCTGCGTGGAGAATCCATTCGTCCGTCGCAAGTAATTGGCCCAGATCAGCAAGTCCGTCGAACGCAATGGGGTCGATGAGATGGGTGCCGCCGCCCCGACGGCTGACTTGAATCAAGTAGGCCCGCGCGGAATAGCGAAAGCCGCTCGAGCGCTCGGCATCCACACCGAAAGGACCGGAACCACCGGCCAGTTCCGCGATTGCGGCGGACAAACCCTCGGGGGTGTCTATTACGTGTGGCGTCCGAGAGAGTGTGGCGGGCGGCAGTTCGGCCGCTACGGTCTCTGGCAATGCTGGGGCGTCGGACATCACAAACCCATGGCCGAAACACCCTCGGGCAGGATTTCGAATCCGGCGAGGTGCAAGACAAATCGCGCCCACGCCTCGGCGTGAGGTCTCGCGTCACTCGATGTCGGCGACCAGGACGCACGGACCTCAATCTGAGAACCCCGACCTTGGGCGGCAAGGTCCCCGAATCCGACCGAGACAACCCGTGTCACTGTCGCGGCTGGGTGTTCGTAGGACGCGCCTGCCTCGGCCAGGGATTCCGTGAGCCACGACCACGCGACGTGCGAAAGTTCGTCGTGGCCACCCATCAGTGGTTCGATCGGGGATTGCGCGAAAATGATTGCGCGGGTTCGTCCACCCCAGCCCGACGGCTCGCTGGGGTCATCGAGAAAAATGAGACGGCCGGTGCCGCGGTCGTGCATTCCGGGGCCAGCCGTCACATCGGCGGCGAAAGCCAGGGCGTTGGGTGCAAGCCCAGCCGGAGCGTCAATGGCATGAACGTCGAGACCGTCGGGCCAGGTGAGTGACGAAACCGAGTCAACAAGATTTGCGAAGTAGCGGGGAGTAGACGAGTCAGTGACCACTGCTCAAAACTATTCCAGGACCTCAGGACGACATTCGAGGCGCGCCGTTGCGGCTCTGGCGCAGGTAGCGGTAACCATCGTCATCGTGCGCGACATTGACCAGCGTGCCACCAAAATCCGGAGCGACGAGATCCGGTATTCGCTGACCCAACTTTGGTGACAGCGTCTGGCACCATTCGTCGACCACCTGTGCGTCGACCAACGTCGTGACGAGTGTCGGGCCGCCTTCGCACACGATTTTCCTGTATCCGAGGGCTCGAACGGCCTGAATAATCGCCTCACCGGTAAATTGTCGAAGCACGACACCGTGGGTCGGACTCGGAGGGTTTCCGGAGCGACCGTGTAGCACAGTGATTCGACCGCGTGCCCTGGCAATGGCGCTGAGAGGGAGGTTTCCAGTGTTGGAGACAATCACGACGTCTTTATTGCGCGGGATGCAATCCGTTTCGGTTCGGACCGTTTCGCCACCAACGAGGATGACGTCGGCTTCGGCTCGGAGCGCGGCAAGGAGGTCGCGGTCGCCTCCGCCCGTGAGATCACGACTGGAGCGGGACATTCCGACCGTGTTGCCGAGGGAATCAGTAATGAGATTCACGCGAACCCAGTCGTCGCCGAGAGTGTTCCACCAGGTCTGTGTCGAGACGGAATCTCGAGAATCAAAGTCGAAAACCTCGGGATAATCATTACTGATCTTCATGACGATGATTATCGGTCGGCCTCGGGATACAGTCGGGTAGGCTCGTGAAATCGTGTCGCGCATACATCTGGTCGAAAGACGTCCGTCTCTCACTACTGCTCAGATGCTCAAGCACCTCGTGCCCCCGCGACAGTTTGCGTCTGCTTCTTACGAGTCCTTTGTTCCGGACGCCAACTTCCCGTCCCAGATTGCCGCTCGTGACTCGGCGCACGCGTTTGTGGGGGCCGGTGGTGGTGGGTTTTTCCGAAAGTCCGCCCAGCGCCCTGGCTTGTATCTCGATGGCGGATTCGGTGTCGGAAAAACGCACCTTCTCGCCGCGACCTGGCACCGCGCCTCTGGACGGAAGTATTTCGGCACATTCATCGAATACACCGCGTTGGTCGGCGCCCTCGGTTACGCCGAAGCGGCGAAATCTCTCGCGGGTGCGTCGTTCATCGCTATTGACGAGTTCGAGCTCGACGACCCGGGTGACACCATGATGATGACCCGATTGCTCGGTGACTTAATGGAGACAGGGACGAAGGTCATGGCTACGTCCAACACGCCACCGAATGCTCTCGGAGAAGGCCGTTTCGCCGCGGCCGACTTCCTGCGCGAGATTCACGCGCTGTCCGATCGATTTGTCACGCTCCGAATCGACGGGGTTGACTATCGACATCGTGAAAACGAAGGACGTGCCGACGTTGCGACCGCCGTCGAACTCGACGAACTTCCGACCACGGGCGCAGTCTCGGACGACTACTTCCGCGATGTCATCGGACACCTCGCTACGCTTCACCCGAGCAAATACGTCCCTCTGATTGCGGGGGTTTCTCTCGCGATTTGGCGAGATGTTGGGGCGTTCACTGACCAAAATGACGCCCTAAGGTTCGTTGCGCTCGTCGATCGCCTTTACGACGCAGACATTCCGATTCGCGCCACCGGTGTCGCCGTGGATGAGGTTTTCCCCGACGAGATGCTCTCGGGTGGGTTTCGCAAGAAGTACCTTCGCGCGCAGTCGCGCCTCGTCGCCTTGACCCATCGCGACATTTCTTCGTAACCGAACGGGCCGCTTTGTAACCCGCTGGAAACGCAATACGACCGTCCCCGAAACACGCTCGCCGTTTCATTGGGGGAGTGGACGTTCGTCCATGTTGCCGATGGAAAGGTTTGAGGAAATGGACACTGGAAACCTGTCGTGGGCGATTGCGGCCACCGCGCTCGTGTTGTTGATGACCCCCGGAGTGGCGTTTTTCTATGGGGGACTTGTCAAGGCGAAAAGCGTCATATCCATGATGATGATGTCGTTCGGGTCTATGGGACTCGTGGGCGTCCTGTGGATTTTAGTTGGCTACAACATGTCGGCCGTGTCGGATCCGTTCCAATTCGCTGGCGACCCGTTCACTGATTTTGCGCGGGGCGCCGCCGATGACGGGACACTCCTGTACGCGACCTACGGAGCGACGTTCGCGATCATTACGGTTGCGCTCATTTCGGGAGCGATTGCCGACCGTGCGAAATTCGGTCCATGGATGGTCTTCGCCGGTTTATTCGCAGTCCTTGTTTATTTTCCAGTTTCGGCCTGGGTTTGGGGTGGCGGTTGGATCATGTCCTTGGGCGACAACCTCGGACTTCCCGCTGTCATCGACTACGCCGGAGGTACCGCTGTACACATCAACGCGGGAGCAGCGGCTCTCGCGCTCGCGCTCATTCTCGGGAAGCGGGTCGCGTTCGGAAAGGGAACCCACCAGCCGCACAACGTTCCACTGACGCTCATTGGGGTTGCCCTGCTGTGGTTCGGCTGGTTCGGTTTCAACGCGGGAGCCCAGGCTTTCGGTGACATGAGTCAGGTCGGACTGATTGTTG
>JBEGPO010000156.1:0-6475 GCA_041181465.1 Actinomycetota bacterium
GGACGCTCGGGCAGCGCGCGATTCAACCGAGGCGCGTCCAGAGGCCAAGCGGAAGACAGCCTGACGCCGGTAACTATCGCAAGCGGTGCAAGCACAAATACCACTCCGAAATACGAGAGCATCTGCAGGCTGTTGTAGACGACCCACGGGTTCTCGAGCGGCCAGGTGAACGTGAGGTATTGAAGCGCAGCCGACACCGCGTTGGGAATGACGTCCCAGGTGGTCGGCACGATCCGGACCCACTGGCCGGTCGCGAACAAAAGCACGATGTAGACGACGCCATTGAGCATCCAGAGCAGGTCGACGGTGTTGTGCAGCCAGACATTGATGCCGATGCGGCGCGGAGGCTGGCCAAAAATGCCGCGGCGCGGAGTGACGAACGCGGGTGGGCGCTTCTTCGAGCGAATCGACAGGGCGGTGCGGATGATCAACATGAGGAAAAGCATGTTGAGGAAGTGCGTCACGTTAAGCCACACCGGAATGCCCGTCGGTGCGTCGGGTGTCGGCGTGATGACACCCGGGTAGCCAACCAGAAAATCCTGCACCGCAGGCTGCGCGCGCAACGTGAACGCGATGGCGCTGAGGGCGATTGCACCGAGCACCGTGGCCGTCATCGCCCACAAAGCCCGGCGCTTGCGGCCGTCAGCGGGGGTTTTAGTGCTCACGAGTTAGACGATACCGAAGGTTGTGGGGCTGGATCGTTGTGACGTCACCTATCGTTGAGAATTGTGAACAGACCCCGCCGACCCGTTGCCGTTGAACCGAGCACGTTCGACCAACTCGAGGGGGCAATGGACCCGGCTCTGAAACTTCAGATCGCGCACGACACAGCCACGGCGCTCGTCGCGCGGGTCAAGGACAGCGGCAGCGCCGAGGTCCTCCAGCGATTGCTGGCGTACACGAGCGAATACGGCGTTGGAGAACTGGCCGAACTGTGGTCCGCGGCACCGGCTCATTCGTTGCCCGGTGCGCTGTGGCGACTCTATGTCGTTCACGCGAGTATCGTCAATGACCCGGACACGGCCGCCCACGCCTACCAACGGGGTGTGAGCGACTTGAACACGATCGACGAGGTTGTCGCTGGCGCTCGACAGCCGACCGGGCCCGACGACATTCGCGATCTTGCTGACGAGATCTTGCGCGGAGTATTTGTTGGAGACCTATCCGATGCCCTCGAACGTGCGGCCGCATATTGCCGAATCGAGGCACACGGTGTGACCACGCTTGTCGCGGGGACCGAGATCGGGACAAGCGCCTTCCTCGAGCGAGCGGTGACCCTCGCCGACTTCGCCCTGGACCTGCAGGCGAGTTCGGTTCTTGCGCGGGTAAACAAACTCAACTAGCCACACGATTTGTCGAGACTCGTACACTAGAACAGTCGGGTCGTGCGGATTCCCCGGGTTCCATTAATTATGAGCCACCGCGAGTGGCAACGTGCCGAGAGGCGTAACCCACGGCCCGACACTTTTTACGGTGCGGTGTGAGTCTCAATCGACACGAGCCGGAATCCTCGTCCGCTCTTGGCGATGTGGAAGACCGCAAAGTCTCCGGTTCCGAGTGACGCTGCCCGGCGTGCGTCATCGGTCACAACACCACCCGTCCGCGAGATGATTTCGCTCACGATTTGGGGAATGACGGGTCCGTGCGAACACATCACCACGGCAACCGCTTTCCGCAAGCGCGAACTCACGAAGTCGACAACGCGATCGCCCTCACTCGTCCACTTGTCTTGCGAGATCTTGCCTGACTCGCGAATCTCCATCCCCAGCTTGTAGGACAACGGCGCAATCGTCTGAAGACAACGAATTGCAGGAGACGAAATAATCGCGGTGGGCCCAAACGCGGCGAGACCGCCCGCGATGTCGCGAGACTGCTGCATGCCGTGGGCTGCGAGCGGACGAAGCGAATCGAGTCCGTCCCAGTTTTCGTGCGCGGTTGCTTTGCCGTGGCGGGCAACGATGAGCGGAAAGGTATCCATCGAACCCGACTTCCACAGCGAACGAACGTCTTCGACGAGTTCTCGATCGTGCTCGTAGGTCAAGGTGGCAATCGCCTTCTTGGCGCTGAGCCACTCAATGGCAAAGATTTCGTCGTTTGACACGAATTTGGACTTGGCTTCGGCGACGGGGTCGACTTCCGCCGCCCAGTAGTGGACAGTCTTTGGTTTGCCGTTCGACGATTGAGTGTAGTGGACTGAGCCCAGCGACGGCCCGAGGTTGACCTTCAAGCCGGTCTCTTCAAAGATTTCGCGGACTGCGGTGTGGGGAAGCGTCTCGCCCGGGTCGACTTTTCCCTTGGGAATCGACACATCCCGGTGCTGTTTCCGGTAGACGACGAGAACCTGCAATTTCCCGTTGACGACGCGCCACGGGACGGCGCCCGCCGCGACGACCGGTTCGGGCTTGCTCACTTGTTTTTCCCCCGCGAGTTTCGGGCCGTGTATTCAGACATGAGTGTGTCCTGGATATCAGCGAGTTCGCCAGCGAGTCCGTTGTGGCGAGTCCACTCACCGTTTTCTGCGAGTGACCACGTCGACGACGAGTCGCTCATGTGCAATTCGAAGAGGTGATCGATTCGTTCGAGGTGTTCTGGGGTCTCGAGTTTGATGAGAACTTCGATTCTGCGGTCGAGGTTTCGATGCATCATGTCGCTACTCCCGATGTAGGTCGAGGGCTTGCCGCCGTTGTAGAACGAGTAAATGCGCGAGTGTTCGAGGTAACGCCCCAGCACGCTGCGCACACGAATCGTCTCTGACAAGCCCGCGCGACCGGGAACGAGCGAACAGATTCCGCGCACAGACACATCGATTGGAACCCCCGCGCGACTGGCGCGGTAGAGCGCGTCGATGATTGTTTCGTCCACGAGCGAGTTCATTTTGAGGCGGATGCCCGACGTCTCGCCGGCAAGGGCGGCCTCGGTTTCCCGCGCAATGTTTTTGAGCAACCCGTTACGCAAATACCGCGGAGCGACGAGGAGCCGTTTGAATTTCTTTTCAATCGCATAACCGCTCAGTTCGTTGAACAACCGCGTCAATTCGGCACCGACCTCGGCCGAACTCGTGAACAGGCCAAGGTCTTCATAAATGCGACTTGTTTTCGGGTTGTAGTTTCCCGTACCGATGTGGGAGTAGTACGAGATGTCCCCCGACTTCTCTCGGCGAACCACCTGGGTCAGTTTGCAGTGGGTTTTCAGCCCGACCAACCCATAGACAACGTGCACTCCCGCGCGTTCGAGTTGCCTCGCCCACGTGATGTTGTTCTGCTCGTCGAATCGCGCTTTGATTTCGACCAGCGCGAGTACTGCTTTTCCTGACTCAGCGGCCGTGATCAAGGATCGGACGATGGGGGAGTCACCGGACGTGCGATACAGGGTCTGCTTGATGGCGAGCACATTGGGGTCTGTCGCGGCCTGTTCAACGAACGCTTGGACGCTCGTTGCGAATGATTCGTAGGGGTGGTGAACGAGCACCTCGCCCTCATTGAGCGCACCAAACAAATCTGCGGGCGTTCCGGGCTCGGGGGATTGGAACTGAGCGACGGTCGTCGGCACGTGTTGGGTGAACTTGAGGTCTCGCCTCGCGACTCCCGTAACCTGAAAGAGCTGGTCGAGCCCGAGGATTCCGGGGAGCCGGTAGACCTCGCCTTCATCCATTCCGAGTTCGCGAATGAGCAAATCGAGAGTGACAGCATCCATGTCCTCACTGATTTCCAGTCGAATCGGCGCTCCGAATCGACGTCGCGAGAGTTCCTTTTCGAGCGCTTTGAGGAGGTTTTCACTCTCGTCCTCATCGATCTCGAGGTCTTCGTTTCGGGTGACCCGGAAAAAGTGGTGATCAAGAATCGCCATCCCAGGGAACAGGGACCCGAGGTGGTGAGCGATGAGATCTTCGAGCGGAAGGAATCGAATCGCTCCATCGTCCGAACTGGGCAACTCAACGAATCGGGGCAAAATCGCTGGCACCTTGACGCGAGCGAAGTTCTCGTCGCCCGACTTCGGATTTTGCACCCGAACCGCCAAGTTCAAGGAGAGTCCAGAGATATACGGGAACGGGTGCGCCGGGTCGACGGCGAGCGGGGTGAGTACCGGGAAAATCTGCGAGACGAACAATTCGTCAACCGTCTTACGGTCGGCGGGTGACAGGTCGGCGATCGACGTGATGGCGACCCCGTCGGCCTCCAGCGCCGGGCGAATGACGTCCGCTGCAAGACGAGCATGATCGACCTGAAGTGCGAGGGCGGCGGCATGGATGTCGGATAAAACCTGTTGAGGACTCCGACCGACGTTGTTGTGAATCGCTATTCCCGTTTCGATACGACGCTTCAGCCCGGCAACGCGAACCATGAAAAATTCGTCGAGGTTGTTGGCAAAGATTGCGAGGAAGTTCACACGTTCGAGCACCGGAATTGACTCGTCCTTCGCGAGCTCGAGGACACGGCCGTTGAATGCGAGCCACGACAATTCGCGGTCGAAAAATCTATCCGCGGGGAGCGAGGCGTCGTTTGCGGGAAGGGCGTCGTCCCAATCGTCGTCCAGTTCGGCGTCGGTGGACCCCGTGGTGGGGTTCGTCTCGCTCATTCGTCTTCTCCTGTTGGCGCAAATCGGTAACCGACGTTGCGAACTGTCCCGATCACCGATTCCCGGTCACCGAGTTTGGCGCGGAGTCGGCGAACATGAACGTCGACGGTTCGTGTACCGCCGAAATAGTCGTAACCCCACACGTCTGAGAGTAATTGCTCGCGGGTAAACACGCGACCCGGATTTGCCACCAAATACCTTAACAATTCGAATTCTTTGAATGTGAGGTCGAGGGGTCGTCCGCTGGCCGTGGCCTGGTAGCTCGATTCGTCGATGGAAACCCCCGAGTGGCTCAACCCGGTTGCGACGTTGCCGCTCGGGGAGTGAACGGCCAGACGGATTCGCGCATCGACTTCGGCGAGAGACGCGGACGGCAGCACGAAGTCAGAGATTCCCCATGAGCCATCCACAACAGACAACGACGTCTCGGAGACCACGATGAGGACGGGCACGGGCAACTGCGCCGAGGCCAACACGGAGGCCATGGATTTGGCCGCGACCAGGTCGGTCACTCCGTCGATGAGGACAAGATCGACGTCGGGGTGAGAAGCGAGCGATTGTGGCGAGAGAGGAGCGACGGTTAAGTCGTGGGGCAACAACCCAAGAGCGGGAATGACCATTGCGGAAGCGGGGGAAAGCAACAGAATTCGAGACACGGTCCACCCCTCCCACGATTCGATAAAGTCTAGGCGCGTTTAGCATGGTGACATGCCCCGCCGAATCGCATCCGCTCTTCCCTCGTGGATTGCGACAATCGCCGGTTGTGTTTTCGCGGTGACGCTGGGGTCCGCCCAGTGGGCCGCGGTGATTTCAGCGACAATCGGGGCTTCGCTCGTGTTGTCGTTCGTCATCCAATTGTCGATTCAACGAAAGAAGGGTCTCGTCAATCGCTTGGCGTTCACGACGGCGGGGAGCCTCGTCATCGGGGCCGTCGGTTTCGTGGTCGCGTGGTTGAGTAACGGTTTAGGCTAGTCCCATGATCTTCTGGTTCGAAATCTTCTTCTTGGCGTTGTTGGGGCTCGCGTTCGTCGCGATCGGCTTCACGAGTATCGTCGTTCTCGTTCGGCTCTTCCGCGGTCAGCGCTAACGATGTCTAACCCCTTCGTCGACCAACGACGACTGGTCGAGGGGGACCTAGCGGTATCAATCGACGCGGGTGTCGTCCTCGTGACGGGCCCAGACCGATTTGACGTGCTCAACGCGACGCTCAGTCAAGACCTGCGCGGTCTCGCTGTCGGAGACTCGCGTGACGCCCTCGAGCTCGACGGTCAGGGACGAATCCAACACAGTATCCACGTCCTCGAATCGTCTGACGGCACGCTTCTCGTTGTCCCCGGAGCATTGGGGGTGGACGTTGCGGCGTGGCTCGATGCTCGAATCTTCATGGAGGACGTCCAGGCCGCCGACGTGTCGTCCCAGTTCTCGGTGTGGGGTGGCGCTGTTGCGTTCGGTGACCTCGCCTGGACCGATCCGTGGCCCGATGTCGCCCCCGGCGGGATAACCTACGGTGACGCCAGAATTCCCGCATGGTCATGGGTGGAAACACTATTGCCCGCCGGGGAAAAACCGCCCGTCGATGTTATCGGCGCTGACCTCGTCGACCCCTTGCGCGTTGTCGCTGGACGCCCATCGATGGCGGAGGTCGATGATCGGTCCCTCCCGCATGAACTCGATTGGCTCCGAACCGCCGTCCATCTGTCCAAAGGGTGTTACCCGGGTCAAGAAACGGTGTCCAAGATTCACAACGTCGGGCACCCACCGCGGCGACTCGTGCGCCTGCACCTGGACGGTTCGGATTCCGTCTTCGTTGAGGCATCCGACCCAGTCTGGGCGGGGGGCGACCTGGTCGGTAGGGTCACCACCGCCGGAAACCACTTCGAAGACGGGCCCGTGGCGCTCG
>JBEGPO010000157.1:0-3755 GCA_041181465.1 Actinomycetota bacterium
CGGTACGTCACCGACGACCGTTTGCACGAGGGAATTGTCGGAGACCTGAGCGTTGCACTGAACCTCTTGCTCAAACAGATCGGAAAGCTTCCTTACTGGAAGCGCGGTCAGATCAGCAAGCCCGACGTTGATGCCGAGGCGACGAGACTCGTCGATGCTTTCGAGATTCGCACACCCAGCATTCATGTTCGTGCGGGTGCGTTGTCGGGCGGCAACATTCAAAAACTGCTGCTGGCGCGCGAATTGTCCCACCAGCCCACAGTGGTGGTGTTCAACAAACCGACCTACGGCCTCGACCTCAAGACTGTCAATCGCGTGCGAAAGACTGTCAAGGATTTCGCCGATCAGGGCGGTGCGGTGCTCCTCATCTCGACTGATTTGGACGAACTTGTCGAGCTCTCTGACCGCATCGCCATCATTTCTCGCGGACGCTTCGTCGGCGAGGTTGACAATAATTCGGTCGACACGGCTCGGCAGGTCGGCGAGTTCATGGTCGGCTCGGCGCATACGGAAGGAAACCATGTCTAACCCCGCAATCGATGCAACGGGCATGATTCCCCTTCCGTCGGAAGGCCAATCAAAAATCTCGAAGACGATGGAAACGCTCATTCGCACAATCCTTCCGGTCGTTCTCGCACTTCTCACGTCAGTGCTCATCCTCATCGTCATTGGCAAAGACCCGTGGTTGTTTTATGGGGACGTCTTTAGATATGGCGTTCTCGGTAACGGCTGGCAACAAACTATTCGTCTCATGGCGCCGCTGTTGCTGTATGCGGCTGGTCTCATCGTCGTATTCCGCGGAAAGCTGTGGAATCTTGGTTATGACGCGCAGTACTTGCTCGGGTCTGTCGTCGTTGCGGGGTTCAGTCCCATGTTGATAGAGGTCATGCCTCTGTGGTCGGCCTTCACCGTGTCGCTCATTTTGGGAACGGCTGCCGGTGCCGCATGGACACTCCTCCCCGCCGCACTAAAGGCTCGCTTCGGGACAAACGAAATCATCACAACGCTCATGATGTCGTTTATCGGAATCGGAATCTCGAACATGCTGGTGCGCGGACCATTCCAAAACCCCGACATCCACGTGCCGCAAACCCGAGTATTACCCATCGCCGATATGTTTCCACAGATCCCCGGGACGCGGATTCACATCGGCATATTCATTTCCATCATCGTGGTGATTCTCATTCACCTTCTCCTCACCAGAACATCATTTGGCCTCCGGCTTGACGTTTTCGGTTCGAGCCCGAAGACGGCGCTTCACGTCGGCATCAATTCACCACAAATGATCATGATTCTCTTCATTCTGAGTGGCGCCCTCATCGGATTGGCCGCCTCGGTCGACATGCTCGGCTATCAGGGCAACCTCAGAGCAAACATCAACCCTGGGTATGGTGCAGCGGTGTTACCGTTCGTGTTCCTCGGACGTCTGAACATTCTCATGACAATCCCGCTTGTGGCCTTCTATTGCATTCTCGACACTGGCGGTACCCTGGCGTCGCTCGACAGCGGCTTGGACACCCATTTCCTCATGATTGTCATTGCTCTCATCTTGGTGTTCATGTCCGTCATCGAATACTTCGGTGTGAAAAAAGATCTCGGGCAAAGCTATCTTCCGCCTGGTTTGCGCCGCGCCGTCACGGGACTCTTTGCGAAAGGTGAACGCGCGTGATCGACATCTTCACCACCGCATTCATCGCGACGTTCATTGCGGGTGTCATTGCGAGTGCAATCCCACTGGTGCTCGGTTCGCTCGGCGAAACAATAGGCGAGCAATCGGGGGTCCTCAATCTCGGTATCGAGGGAATGATGCTGTTCGGCGCGTATTTCGGCTTCGTGACGACACTGGAGACAGGCTCATATGTGCTCGGAATACTCGCGGGAACAGCAGCCGGAGTTGTGATGGCCGTGTTGATGGTGATACTCAACATTTGGCTCGGCCTCAACCAGATCGTGATCGGACTGGCGCTGACGATGCTGGGTGGGGGAATCACGAGCGTTCTGTACTTCTCAAATTACGGCCAGACGACTCCTCGTTTGGGACAGACCGACTTGTTTCCAATCCCAGTGCTGTCCGAACTGCCCGTTGTGGGCTCGAGCATTTTTCAGCAGCCATTGGCCTTCTGGGTCGCGTTGGTGCTTGCGATTGTTGTTGCGGTGGTGCTTGGTCAGACCAATTTCGGTTTACGTGTTCGAGCGGCGGGACAAAATCCCAACTCCCTCGACGCTGCTGGCGGAAACGTGGTCCGGACCCGCACCTACTCGGCGTTACTCGGCGGCGCGTTCTCGGGATTCGGCGGCGCGTATCTAGCTCTGATCACGGCAGGAACATTCACTCCGTTCATGACGTCGGGTATCGGCTACATCGCCATCGTCGTCACTATGTTGTCGCGTGGTCGAATCATGTGGGTCATCGCGTCATCTTTTGTATACGGACTCAGCGTCTCGGTTGGGACCGTGCTCCAGCTAACGTCGTTCGACCTGCCAACCGATGTGATCAAGATGCTTCCCTTTGTTGCGGTCATGATCACGCTGATCGTCTTTGCCCGCTCGTCTTATGTGCCACCAGCACTCGGTGTGCCCTATACGCGCGGCGCGCGCTAACCAATCGAACAATTGGAGAACTTCATGCACCAACTTGATTTCACGCTCTCGGCCGGCCCCGTCATGGCAACGCCGCGGACGCTCGCCGCGATGGGTGAGCCCATCGTCTACCACTACGACCCTGTATTCCTCGAGCGTTTCCGCCGAGTCGAGAAAAAAGCTGCGCGGGTTTTCCAAACGAAGAATGATGTTTTCCTCATGCAAGGGGAAGCGATTCTCGCACTCGAGTCGGTGGCGCGGTCCATGGTCACCGAGGGAATGCACGTGCTCAATCTGGCTCAAGGGGTTTTCGGCAAGGGGATGGGCTACTGGCTCACTGAGTTCGGTGCAGTCCTTCACGAGATCGAAGTTTCCTACAACGAGGCGGTGAGCCCCGAATCCGTCGCGCTCTACCTCAAAGGACACCCCGAGGTGGCGATGATTGCGATGGTTCACTCCGAGACACCGTCCGGCACAATCACTGATTGCAAAGAAATCGGCAAAATCGCGCGAAAGCACGGGGCGTTGACTCTGGTCGATGCTGTCTCGTCAATCGGCGGGCTCGACTTCAAGACTGACGCATGGAACATGGACGTCGTTGTCACCGGTGCTCAGAAGTGCTTGGGCGGACCAGCCGGAATCGGAATGGTCGCGATCAGCGATCGCGCCTGGACGCACATACTTGCCAACCCCCAAGCACCTCGTGATTCGTACCTGTCGATCATTGACTGGAAAACCAAATGGAGGGACGAGGGACGATTCCCGTTCACTCCGTCTGTATCAGACATCTATGGGGTGGAATCGGTTCTTGACCAGGTGCTCGAGGAGGGATTGGAGAACTCGTTTCGACGTCACGCGCGATCGGCGGAGGTGACCCGTGTCGGCGCTGTCGCGATGGGGCTGAGACTCTGGCCGGTATCCGTGGACATTTCGGCCAACTGTCTGACGACCATCAAACTTCCGGATTCGGTTAACGATGTTGAGATGCGCACACACATTCGGCAACAATACGGTGTGATGTTGTCGAGTGGGCAGGGCGCGGGAAACCTATTGCGAATCGCCCACATGGGACCCAGCGCGAGCGGCATGTACCCCGTTGTGGGACTCGCCGCGGTGGGTCGAGGGCTGATTGACAAGGGAATTCGCGGCATCGACCTCGGTGCCGGGATTGACGC
>JBEGPO010000158.1:0-11602 GCA_041181465.1 Actinomycetota bacterium
TTGCGGCTGTCCCACACGCAAATGCCTCGACAATCTCGCCGCTGTCGACGCCGTCGCGCCATTCCTGAATTGTGACGGGCCTGCGCGTGACTTTGTGCCCACGTTCTTCTGCGAGTGTCAACACCGAGTCTCGAGTGATGCCGGGAAGAATCGAATCGGACAGCGGCGTGACGAGTGAACCGTCTTTATACACAAGTACGACGTTCATGCCGCCGAGTTCCTCGATGAAAGTATTCGTTGTTGAATCGAGGAAGAGGACTTGCTGACAACCGTTGTCGTAGGCCTCGTTCTGAGCGACAAGCGAGGCGGCATAGTTCCCGCCCGTTTTTGCAGAGCCCGTTCCCCCCTTGCCAGCGCGAGAGTAGTTCTCGGACAGCCAAATGTCGACCGGCGCTACACCACCCTTAAAGTACGGTCCCGCCGGACCTGCGATGATATAGAACGCGATCTTCTTTGCCGGGCGAACGCCGAGGAACGCCTCCTTGCCGAACATGAATGGGCGCAAGTAGAGGCTGGTGTCAGGTTCCGACGGAACCCAATCCCCGTCAACCGAGATAAGCGCTCTGAGGCTTTCGAGGAAATATTCAACAGGCAGCTCAGGTAACGCCATGCGCGCTGCGCTCGCTTGGAAGCGGCGTGCATTTGCATCGGGGCGGAATGTCCAGATGCTGCCGTCCGCGTGGCGGTAAGCCTTGAGTCCTTCGAAGATTTCCTGGCCATAGTGCAAAACCGCAGCGGCCGGGTCGAGTTCAATCGGGCCATACGGCTGAATGCGCGGCCGGTGCCATCCACCCTTTTCGCTCCAACAAATATCGACCATGTGATCGGTCATGAAGTCACAAAAACCGGGGTTCGCGAGAATCGCGTCGCGCTCGGCAACACCCTTGGCCTGAAGGTTGAGATGGCGGTGAAATTCCAGCGAAGTCATGGCATCCACACTACCAATTCCGCATACGACGCTCTACGCCGAGGCGCGGGCGGCGATAGCGTCACCGACATCGACTGTCGTGCGCGGGGTGTCGCCGCGGACGGCGAGATCCGCCAGCACGGCGTCGTGGATCGCGGCGGCTTGTGCGGGAAAACCATTGTGCTCGAGAAGGAGCGCAGCGGACAAGATTGCCGCGGTCGGATCGGCTTTCTGTTGGCCAGCTATGTCTGGCGCTGAACCGTGTACAGGTTCGAACATGCTCGGGAACGCCTTGTCGGGGTTGAGGTTCGCGCTCGCGGCGAGACCGATTCCACCGCCGATCGCCCCGGCGAGATCGGTGAGGATGTCGCCAAACAAATTGTCGGTCACGATCACATCGAACCGCGATGGGTTGGTGACGAGAAAAATCGTGGCCGCATCGACGTGCAGATAGTCGACCACTACATCAGGGAATTCCGCGGCCACGGCGTCAACCGTGCGCTGCCAAAGGGACCCCGCAAATGTCAACACGTTGGTTTTGTGGACGAGCGTGAGTCGCTTGTCCCGCTGTAGCGCGGTGCCAAAGGCGAATCGAGCCACGCGCTCGACGCCGTGCGCGGTGTTGACCGACGACTCGGTTGCGATTTCGAATGGAGTGCCCCGGCGGAGGACGCCACCGTTGCCGACGTACGGACCCTCTGTGCCCTCACGCACGATCACGAAATCCACGTCACCAGGATTGGTGAGCGGGCTCACGACGCCGGGAAACAACGTGGTCGGTCGATAGTTCACATACTGGTCAAAGGCGAAGCGCAGCTTGAGCAACAAGCCGCGTTCGATGATTCCGCCCGCTAATCGGGCATCCGTGGGGTCGCCGCCGACAGCACCAAACAAAATCGCCTCGTGTTGCGCAAGTGCATCGAGGGTTGAGTCGGTCAAGATTTCGCCAGTCGATAAATAGTGCGCTGCACCCATCGTGTATTCGGTCGCGCGCACCTCGGCGTTGGCGCCCAACGCGGCACGCAGCACCTTGAGCGCTTCGGTCGTGACCTCTGGTCCGATACCGTCACCGGGAATTACGGCAATGTCGAGTACGCGTGACATGGTGAGTCCTTACAGTTCCAGTACTTCGATGGCCTTCATGACCGAGGCATCAATCTCTGAGGCAACTTTAGCGAGAACCGCATCGTCGATGCGCGAATCGACCGTGAGAATGCTCAACGCATTTCCACCGCGCTGCTGGCGGGCGATTTGCATCCCAGCGATGTTCACGTTCGCCGCACCAAACTCTCGACCGTAGACCGCCACGATTCCTGGGCGGTCGGTGTACACCATGACAATGAGGTGCTGGGCCATGGGGACCTCGACGTCGAATTCGTTGATGCTGACAATCTTTTGAGCTTGGCGCTGTCCCGTCAATGTACCCGCGACCGAGATCTGAGACCCGTCAACCAAGGTGCCACGAATGGTAAGGAGGTTGCGATATTCGTCACTCACGGTTTCGGTCACGAGGCGAACGGCCACACCGCGTTGCTCGGCGAGAAGCGGCGCATTGACATAACTGACATGCTCTGACGAGATCGCGCTGAAGATTCCCTTGAGCGCCGCGAGTTTGAGCACCGATACATCAAACTGTGCAATCTCTCCGCGCACCTCGACGTCGATCGCGGCGATGGCGTTGCTCGCGAGTCCGGCAAAGACTTGTCCCAGTTTTTCCATGAGCGGAAGCCCGGGTCGAACGGTTTCGTCAATCGCTCCACCCGCGACGTTGACCGCGTCAGGAACCAGTTCGCCGTCCAGAGCAAGCCGCACGGATTTTGCGACGGACACCCCGGCTTTTTCTTGGGCTTCGTCGGTCGACGCACCAAGGTGCGGGGTCAACTGGATGTTGTCGAGAGCCAGAAGCGGTGAATCCGTCGGGGGTTCGTTGACAAAGACGTCGAGGCCGGCGGCGGCGATTTGTTGTGACGACAGCGCATCGAACAAGGCCGCTTCGTCGATGATTCCGCCGCGACTCGCATTCACGATTCGCAGGGTGGGTTTGGCCTTCGCGAATTGCGCTGCACCAATCAGCCCGGTTGTTTCGGGGGTTTTGGGAATGTGGATCGTAATGAAGTCTGAGCTCTCCATCAACACGTCAAGTTTCACCATCTGGACGCCGAGTTGTTGCGCGCGTGCCGGTGCAACAAATGGGTCGTACGCGATGAGATTCACCCCGAAGCCCGAGAGGCGTTCAGCCACCAGCGCACCGATACGTCCAAGCCCAACGATGCCCACGGTCTTGTCGAAGAACTCGACACCCGTGAATTTCGAACGATTCCACTGGCCGGCCTTTGTCGACGCGTCGGCGTCCGGAATGAACCGAGCGAGCGACAACAAGTGACCAATCGCGAGTTCCGCCGCAGAAATCACGTTCGAGGTCGGTGCGTTGACGACCATGATTCCCGCTGCGGTCGCCGCCTTAATATCGACGTTATCGAGTCCAACTCCAGCACGAGCGATGACAACAAGGTCGCTCCCCGCGGCGATGACTTCCTGATCAACCATGGTCGCACTTCGCACGAGCAGCGCTTTAGCGCCGGGCAGAGCAGAGAGCAGTGCGACTCGATCCGTTCCATCGACGTGTCGCACATCAAGGTCGGGTCCCAGCGCGCCGACCGTCGCAGGGGAGAGCTCTTCGGCAATTAAGACGACGGGCTTTGCCACAGTGTTCCTTGTCAGTGCCGGGCGGTGCGCGTGGGCGACCGCGAATGAATGAGGCCTGCTACGCACGCGGGAGCAGTGTCGTCAGTCTAGCGCGACACGTGTTTTAGCCGTTCGTGAGGAAGTCGATGACGAGTCGCAACTCGATGTCTTTTTCGAACGCAAGAATCGACAGAGCGGTGGCGTTGACCGCGGCGAAACCCGCCGTCAACATCAGCGCCATTGAACCCGCGCCGCGTTTCCAGCCAACGCCGATGGCGCCCAGGAACGTGAGGGCGGGCAGCACAACTCCCACAATCAGCAAAGCCCACGGCACGGCGTCGGCCGGGGCACCGAACTGGGCTTGGTAGTAGGAGGGAAGGTTGAGCAGATTCCCGAGAGCCGTCCAGAACGGGTATGCGAAAAGGAATCCCGCGACGAAAAGCACCGAAAGTCGTCCGAACAGGCTCGGACGGTTATTTTCGTCTATATCTTTCATTGGGCCGGCACTCCGAAAAACAGGGGAAACGGAAACAGGACCGCGAGTCCGAGCGCCAACACGAGAGCGCGAGCCATCGACGTTCGAATGAGGGACACCGTCGCAAAAAACCACAGTGCGGGTGACACGATGGCAAAGAACTCGCCGAACTGCGACATCGCCTGCGCGAAACGGTCGTCAATTCCGATGAGTTGGTTTGACTGGACGGCAAAAAGCCACGCGACAACGTATCCGAGATACATCGTGCCATAGGCGACGAGAGCGATGCGAATTAGCGCGCGGCGCTTCCGTCGGTGTAATCGGCATCCTGCTGTTTCCACGCAAAGAGCGCGCGGAGCTTGCGGCCGGTCTCCTCGATCGGGTGGTTCTCGCCCTTTTCGCGAAGAGCCTTGAACTCGGGTGCGCCCGCGTCCTGGTCGTTGATGAAGCGGGTCGCGAACGCGCCCGACTGGATGTCGGCGAGGATCGCCTGCATGTTTTCCTTGACCGAGGGGTCGATGACGCGGGGGCCCGAGACGTAGTCGCCGTACTCGGCGGTGTCAGAGACCGACCAGCGCTGCTTGGCGATACCGCCCTCCCACATCAGGTCGACAATGAGCTTGAGTTCGTGCAGAACCTCGAAGTACGCGATCTCGGGCTGGTAACCCGCCTCGGTGAGAACCTCGAAACCATACTGGACGAGTTGCGACGTTCCACCGCACAGAACCGCCTGCTCGCCGAAGAGGTCCGTTTCGGTCTCTTCCGTGAAGGTGGTTTTGATTCCACCGGCTCGTAGTCCGCCGATAGCTGCGGCGTAGGACCACGCGGTGTCCCACGCGTGACCCGATGCGTCAACCTCGACCGCGACAATGACGGGAACACCTCGGCCAGCGACGAACTCACGACGAACGGTGTGGCCCGGGCCCTTGGGGGCAACGAGGATGACGTCGACACCCTCCGGGGCTTCGATGTAGCCGAAGCGGATGTTGAAACCGTGGCTGAAGAGAAGGGTCTTGCCCTCGGTGAGGTTCGGCAGAACATCGGCTTTATAGAGGTGACGCTGGTACTGGTCGGGAGCGAGGATGACGATGACGTCGGCCCATTTCGCCGCCTCGGCTGTCGACAGAACGGTGAATCCCGCCGCTTCGGCCTTCTCGACCGACTTCGAGTCGGGCTTCAATCCAACAACTACCTCGATGCCCGAATCACGAAGGTTCTGCGCGTGTGCGTGACCCTGTGAGCCGTAGCCGATAACGGCGACCTTCTTGCCAGCGATGATCGAAAGGTCAGCGTCTTTTTCGTAGACGACATCGGTCATGGTGTTTCTCCTTGTGGTGGGGGTTCCAGGTCGCGTTCGCGCCGGGTTTTATTGGTTCTTGAAAATCCGTTCAGAAATAGACTTCGAGCCGCGGCCCATCGCGAGCAATCCGCTCTGGGCGATTTCTTTTATGCCGAATGGATCGAGCACTTTCAACAGCGCCTCGATTTTCTGGGTGTCACCCGTCACCTCGATGACGAGCGAATCCGGTGCAACATCGACCACGCGCGCGCGGAAAAGGTTCACGGCTTCCAGAATCTGGCTTCGCGTGTTCTGGTCGATGCGCACCTTGACGAGCATGTGTTCGCGCTGAACAGATTGTCCGGGCTCGAGTTCGACAATCTTGAGAACGTTGATGAGCTTGTTGAGTTGCTTGGTGACCTGCTCGAGTGGTGAATCCGCAACATCAATGACGAGTGTGATCCGCGAGAGCCCATCGACCTCAGTGGTTCCCACGGCGAGTGAATGGATGTTGTATCCCCGACGAGCGAACAGTCCGGCAACGCGCGTGAGGAGACCCGGTTTGTCCTCGACGAGAAGTGACAGCACGTGTTGCGTCATGGCTTACTCCTCATCCCAACTCGGTGCGTGTTCACGAGCGTATTGAACGTTCGAGTTTCCCACGCCCTGCGGAACCATCGGCCACACCATCGCTTCACGCGACACAATGAAGTCGATGACAACGGGACGGTCATTCGTCTCCAGGGCAAGTTGGATGGCCGGTTCGATTTCGTCTTCCGTTCGAACGCGAATTCCGAGACAGCCATAGGCCTCTGCCAACTTGACGAAGTCGGGAATGAACTCGGGTCCGTCCAACGGCTGCAGGTCGGTGAACGAGTGGCGACCGTCGTAGAACAGTGTCTGCCACTGGCGGACCATTCCGAGGGACGAGTTGTTGATGATGGCGACCTTGATCGGAATGTCGTTGATCACACAGGTCGCGAGCTCTTGATTTGTCATCTGGAAACAGCCGTCCCCGTCAATGGCCCACACGATGCGGTCCGGCTGCGCGATTTTTGCGCCCATCGCTGCGGGAACCGCGAAGCCCATCGTGCCCGCTCCGCCCGAGTTGAGCCATGCGCCGGGGCGCTCATATTCGATGTACTGCGCCGCCCACATTTGGTGTTGACCAACTCCGGCGGCATAGATCGCTTCGGGGCCTGACATCTGTCCGATTTTTTGAATAATGCCCTGCGGCGCCAAGAGGCCGTCGTCGAGGTCATCGAACCCTAGCGGGAAACTTGCTCGAAGCGATTCGAGTCGTTCCCACCACGCCGTCAACGGCTTTGCGGTCTTCTTGACTTTCTTCCATTCCGGCAATAAGTCAAGGATGACCTCGCGGACATCACCAACGATGGGGACATCGGCTTCGCGAATCTTGCCGATTTCGGCGGGGTCGATGTCGACGTGGATGACCTTGGCTCCCGGAGCGAATTCGCTCACCTTTCCGGTCACGCGGTCGTCGAAGCGTGCACCGAGGACAATAAGTAAATCGCTCTCTTGCAAGCCGAGAACAGCAGGGACCGAACCGTGCATGCCGGGCATTCCGAGGTTCTGCGGGTGTTTGTCAGACAGCACGCCACGGGCGGTCAGTGTCGTGATCGCCGGGGCTCCGACGGCCTCCACGATTTCTTGCAATTCTTTGTGCGAGTTCGCGCGAATGGCACCGCCTCCGATGTAAAAAATCGGGCGCTCGGCTTGGGCGATCATCTCTGCCGCGGCCTGAACCTGCTTGCCGTGTGCCTTTTGAACGGGCTTGTACCCCTGCAGGTCGACTTTGTCCGGCCAGATGAACGGTGCCGAACCCTGTTGGCAGTCCTTGGTGACGTCGATGAGCACGGGCCCGGGTCGGCCGGTCGTCGCGATGTGATACGCCGCCGCAACCGTGGCGGGGATGTCCTCGGCTTTCGTCACGAGGAACGAGTGTTTGGTGATGGGCATCGTGATACCCACGATGTCCACCTCTTGGAACGCGTCCGTCCCCATGAGCGTCGAGAACACCTGTCCCGTGATCGCAATCATCGGAATGGAATCCATGTGTGCGTCAGCGATGGCGGTGACGAGGTTCGTCGCTCCTGGGCCACTCGTGGCGATGCAGACCCCGACCTGACCCTTCGCGAGTGCATAGCCCTCGGCGGCGTGGCCCGCTCCCTGTTCGTGACGCACCAGGATGTGGCGAATCGCGGTCTGGGACATCAGTTCGTCATAGAACGGCATGATGGCACCACCCGGGAGCCCGAAGACATCAGTGATTCCCAAAATTTCGAGAGACTTCAGGAGCGCACCACTGCCCGTCATCATCAGCGGTTCGCCGGACTTCGGTGTTGTGGTCGAAGTGACCATCGGGTTCTCCTTATAAAACGACGGTGGTGTTAGCCGGTGACGGCGCCGAGGGCGGCCGACTGCACCAGCTTGGAATATTTCGCAAGAACACCGCGGGTGTAACGCGGCGGAAGGGGCGACCATCCTGTGCGGCGCGCCTCCAACTCGGTTTCATCGACGAGTAAGTCGATGCTCCGAGCTGCGATATCGACCCGTATCAGATCACCATCGCGCACGAAGGCAATGGGACCTGCATCCACTGCCTCGGGAGCTACGTGGCCGATACACAGTCCGGTTGTGCCGCCTGAGAATCGCCCGTCCGTCAAGAGTAATACATCTTTACCCAGTCCCGCTCCCTTGATTGCGGCTGTGACGGCAAGCATCTCGCGCATTCCCGGGCCACCCTTGGGCCCTTCGTAGCGAATCACGACGACATCGCCAGCGGTGATTTCGCCGTTGGTCAACGCGTCCATCGCGGCGCGCTCGCGCTCAAAAACTCGGGCTGGGCCTTCGAACGTCGCCGCGTCAAAGCCGGCTGTCTTGACGACCGCACCTTCCGGCGCGAACGAACCGTTGAGAATCGTGATGCCGCCGGTTGCGTGAATCGGGTTGTCGAGGGTTCGAAGAACCTCGCCATCCAATGCGTCGAGATTCATGTCGGCGAGGTTTTCCGCCATTGTCTTTCCCGTGATGGTGAGGGCGTCGCCGTGCATGAGCCCGGCATCTACAAGGGCCTTCATGAGAACGGGGAGCCCGCCGCGACGGTCGACGTCGTTCATGACGTACTTACCGAAGGGCTTGAGGTCACCGAGGTGAGGAACCTTTGCGCCGATGCGGTTGAAGTCGTCGAGAGTGAGCGGAACTTCGGCTTCGTTGGCGATCGCGAGAAGGTGAAGGACAACGTTCGTCGAGCCTCCGAGTGCCATCGCAATGGCAATCGCATTTTCAAATGCCTTGATGGTGAGAATGTCGCGGGCAGTCTGTCCTCGATCGAGCATGCCGACGACGGCCTCGCCCGATCGGTGAGCGAAATAGTCGCGGCGGCGGTCATACGAGGCAGGCGACGCGGACCCCGGAAGACTCATGCCCAGCGCTTCGGCCACGGACGCCATGGTGTTGGCCGTGTACATTCCGCCACACGCACCTTCGCCGGGGGCGAACGCACATTCAATGCGACGGGCGTCTTCAGCACTCATTTTTCCGGCCTTAACTGCTCCGACCGCTTCGAACGAATCAATAATGGTGATGTCTTTTTCGGTGCCATCCTCCAACTTCACCCAGCCCGGCGCAATCGAACCGGCATAAAGAAAACAACTCGCGAGATCGAGACGAGCCGCGGCCATGAGCATGCCGGGGATGGACTTGTCACACCCCGCAAGAAGAACGGTGCCGTCAAGGCGCTCGGCCTGAACCACGGTTTCCACCGAGTCAGCAATTACTTCACGTGAGACGAGCGAGAAGTGCATCCCTTCGTGACCCATCGAAATGCCATCCGAAACTGAAATCGTGCCGAACTGCAGCGGGTAACCGCCACCGGCGTGAACGCCTTCTTTTGCGGCCTGCGCGAGGCGACCGAGCGAAAGGTTACAGGGCGTGATCTCGTTCCACGAACTCGCAATACCGATTTGAGGTTTGTCCCAGTCGGCATCCCCCATCCCCACGGCACGGAGCATTCCGCGCGAGGTGGTCGCTTCGATTCCATCGGTGACGACCCGCGAGCGCGGTTTGCGGTCAATCTCAGTCATTCTCTTATCCTACAAACCATTGGCGTGCTAGCGCGCGGTCGGTGACGGTATCGTTATCGGCGGAGGTTTAGCCATGAAAAAGTTCCTGCTCAACGGCAGCTTTCTCAGCGCCATTTTTTCCGTTTTCGGGCTCGTAAAATCAACGGTGTCCGGCAAACGCGACTGGAAACTCGCTCTTTTGTGGATTTCCTGGATCGTGAGCCTCGTCGCCATCATCGCGGCAATCACTGACCCCGACGACGACGAGTACGCCGAGTAGTTTCTGTCTGAATGACGAAAGCCGACCCGGAAGGGTCGGCTTTCGCGCACAACAGTTCGGCTAACGAAGCGCCTTGAGCAACTGAGGCTTCGACATCGTCGAGTAACCGGCTACACCGCGGGTCTTTGCTGCGGCACGAAGCTGGGCGACTGACCACGACGCGTCGGGCGCCCCGGTGAGTGCTTCCTTGACACCGGCAGCGGCCTTGGCCGAACTCGACTTCACGGTCTTGCTGACAACCTTGGCTTCCGTCGCAATGGTCTTGGCCGCCTTGTTCGCGCGAGCCTCAGCAGTCTTGGCTGCGGCCGTCGCCTTGCTCTTGACGTCCTTGCTGACGGTCTTGGCAGTCTTGGTCGCCTTCTTGACGACCTTGGTGCCTTCGCGCTGTGCCTTCTTGACGACCTTGGTGCCTTCGCGCTTGGCTTGGGCAGCGAGTTTGTTTACCTCGCGTGACGCGTCGTCGGCGAAGCCACCGGCGCGCTTGGCCGCGTCTGCGGCGAGGTTACGAGCGGCGTCGGCAAGCTGGTCGGCCTTTTTGTCGGCGCGCGACACCATCTTGGAAAGATTTTGGAAAAAACCCATGGAAAAACATCCTTAATATTTTGAGTGATTCGTGTGTCGCCGATGAGCGCGACATCCTGAGTTTACGCAATGTCGTCGGGAAAGTCGGGAAATACACAGTTACGGCAGCGCCACGGTCACGGCACCAAGGGTCGTCATCGCGATTCCCCCGATGGTCCGCATCGCAACAACTCGGTCCTGCGACTTCGCGAACCAGTCGCGGGCGGCTCCGGCGGTCAGGGCATAAATCGCATCCCCCGAGATACCGAAGACGACAAAAATCACACTCAGCAAAATCATCTGAAACACGATCGGCGTGCCGCCGGATACGACGAACTGCGGGAACGCGGCCGAGAAGAACACGATTGTCTTCGGGTTCGACAAACCCACGAGGATTGATTCGCGCATAATGTGCGAACTTTTGGGAGCGACGACGGGGGCCGTCAGGTCGAGACCGTCGCGTCGATGGCGAATCGCCGTGATCCCCAGGTAAATGAGGAAACCCGCTCCGGTCAATCGGATGATGTTCATGAGGAGTTCGTTCGATTGAATGAGAACACCGAGACCGACCGAGACCGCGAGCGCCTGGATGAGAACCCCGATTCCGTTGCCCACAACGGTCAACACGGCTCCGCGCTTTCCGAGGACGAGCGCTCGGGAAATCGCGAACATCACCGACGGCCCGGGAATTGCGATGATGACGAGTGCAAACGCAATGAACGTAAGGATGTTCTCGACTGGGATCACACCAGCAGTCTAAACCTGGCCGTCCAACGGAAGTCAGCCGCGGTCGCGGTTCGCTGTAGTCGTCGCCTCGCCGACAAGAGGGAGCGGAGGCGAAATGACCCACATGACCTGACTCTCGGTGGAGAGCGGGTTGAACCAGTTGTGCGGCGTCCGGGCAGAGAAGGCGGTCGAGTCGCCCGTGTTGAGAATTCGAATGTCCCCACCGACGTCGAGTGAAAGCTGGCCCTGCAAGACCACAACAAAGATCGACTCAGCATCGAGCGTGTAGGCCCCGTCGGATCCGCCGCCTGGCTGCATCGTGGTGCGCATTACTTGCACCCATTTCTCGTCGTGCGGCGTGAGCAGGTATTCCTGTAAATCAACTCCACCCATGTATAGGGGAATGCCGCCGTGAACGATGGGTTCGTCTGGGTATGTGAATAACGAGCCGATGGTGATCCCCAGGACCTCGCAAATTCTCAGGAGAACGGGAACGGATACCCGCGTTTTCCCTCTCTCTGCGAGGCTGATGAACCCCTTGGTCACACCCGCCTGTTCGGCGACAAACGTCACCGAAAGACCTTGAGCCTGGCGCGTCGAACGG
>JBEGPO010000159.1:0-3126 GCA_041181465.1 Actinomycetota bacterium
TAATGCCGGTTCGTGAGATTCGCCTGTTCGGCGATCCAATTTTGCGCAGTGTGGCAGATCCGGTTGTGCGGTTCGACGAACCGACACAGTCGCTGGTTCGCGATCTCGTGGACACGGTTTCGCTTCCGGGTCGAGCAGGTGTCGCGGCGAACCAAATCGGCGTCGGGCTTCGGGCCTTCAGTTTTCACGTCAACGGCACAATCGGGTGCATCCTGAATCCGGTTTTGGCGGAGGTGCGAGGTGTACCGGCGCTCACGGACGAGGGCTGTTTGTCAGTTCCGGGCTTCTCGTTCCCACGACTTCGCTATCCCTTCGCGCGGGTCACAGGCGTCGATCGAAACGGCGCACCACTGGAACTCGAGGGCGAGGGGCTGCTTGCCCAAGCGCTACAACACGAAATCGGTCACCTGAACGGCGAACTGTACATCGAAGGACTTCTCCCCGAAATCAAACGTAGCGCGATGCGCGACATCAGGTCAGCGGATTGGTTCCGTGCTTAACCGACAATCGAGATCCCCGACGTCTCGGGGTTTCCGCTATACAGTTCTTCGATTTCCGCCGAAAAGTCGGCAACAATCACATGACGCTTGATGCTCATCTTCGGAGTGAGGTGACCACTGTCTTCGGTGAACTCGGTCGGCAGAATCACGAACTTTCGAATCGATTCGGCACGCGAGACCTTTGAGTTCGCCCGATCGATCGCGCTCTGGACCTCGGCGAGAACCGCGGGGTGTTGCCTCGCGTCCTCGACCGACATGTCAGGGTCGAGTTTGTGGTTGCGAAGCCACGGCCCGAGCATTTCCGAGTCGAGAGTGATGAGTGCAGCGATGAACGGTTTCTGGTCACCCACGGCGACGCACTGTCCAACGAGCGGGTTTGAACGAATTGGGTCTTCGAGTGTGGCCGGGGCTACGTTCTTTCCGCCGGCGGTGACGATGATTTCCTTGATTCGTCCCGTGATCCACAGGTAGCCGTCGTCGTCCAGTGCACCAATGTCACCGGTCTTGTACCACCCGTCGACGAAGGAATCGGACGTCGCTTTCTTGTTGTTCCAGTAACCCGCGAACACGTTGACGCCCTTGACGAGAACCTCTCCGTCCTTCGCGATGCGCACCGAAATGCCCGGAAGAACCGGGCCCACGCTTCCGATTTTGAACTTCTGTGGAACGTTAATCGTGACCGGCGCGGTTGTTTCCGTCAGTCCGTAACCCTCGAGGATCTTCATTCCCAGCGCGCGATAGTAGTGACCAAGACGAAGCCCAAGCGGTGCAGATCCGCTGACGGCGTAAACAACGCGACCGCCCATTGCCGCGCGGAGCTTCGAGAGCACGAGGCGATCGAAAACCGCGAACTGAAGTCGAAGACCGAGCGGGACACGTCCCGCATCGAGTGCCTTCGAGTAGGCGATTGCTGTTTTAGATGCGAGTCGGAAAATGTTCCCCTTACCGCCCGCTTCGGCCCTTTGCTCCGCCGAGTTGTAGACCTTCTCGAACACGCGAGGCACAGCAAGGAGGAACGTCGGGCGGAAGCTCTGCAGCGATGGCAACAAGAGTTTGGTGTCTGCCTGGTGACCCACCCGGACGCCCGCGTGGATGGCCAGCATGCTCACGACACGCGCGAAAATGTGGGCGGCGGTGATAAACAGCAGGGTCGATGCCTCGGTGTTGACCACCATGCTCATCTCTTTGGCGGAGTTCCGAATCTGGTCAACAAAATTAGAATGTGTAATGACGCAACCCTTGGGCGCACCGGTGGAACCCGAGGTGTAAAGGATCGTGGCAATATCGGAACCCTTGGCGAGGTTGCGACGGCGCTCGATCTCTTTATCGGTCACATCTTTGCCTGATTTGGGCAGTTTTTCCAGATCGCCAAGGTCAAGACGCCAGAGTGACCCGATTGCCGGAACATCAGCACGGATCTCGTCGAACCGCGCAAACATGTCGGATGTTTCGGTAATCATGGACGTCGCGCCTGAATCGTTGAGCACATAGGCGATTTGACTGGGGGAGGAGGTTTCGTAAACCGGGACCAAAATCGCGCCAGCGTAGGCAATCGCCATGTCGATGAGGGTCCATTCGAAGCGGACCTTACACATGATGCCGACCTTGTCGCCAGGCTTAAGACCCGCGGCCACAAAGCCTTTGGCCAGCGCGATTACGCGAGCACGAAAATCTGCGGTCGTGACGGTATCCCAACCACCTTCCTGGCGCGGAACCGAGAATAATTCATGCTGCGGGGTTTCCTGGAAGCGAACTTCCAGCAGGTCGCTGACCGTTGCATTGGGGTCGTGTTTCACAATGGCGGCCATAGCGGTTTCGTTCACCGGGTCTCCTTCGACTCAGAAGTTTTGCCTATCCTATCCGTTGACCGGCAGCCTGACTAGGTTTCGCCGGCGACCATCGGATGGCTAGGCTGAACGCGTGTTCTATTGGATAGTGAAAAATCTGGTACTCGGTCCGATTCTGCTTCGGGTCTTTCGGCCATGGCTTAAAGGAGTCGAAAACGTTCCTGTTTCTGGAGCGGCGATTCTCGCCAGTAACCACCTGTCTTTCATCGATTCGGTCTTCCTCCCGCTCGTGTTGCGTCGGCCGGTTGTGTTTCTTGCAAAATCGGATTACTTCACTGGACGCGGCATCAAGGGATGGCTAGTTCGACAATTCTTTCTGGCCTCAGGGCAGCTCCCCATCGACAGATCCGGCGGCAAGGCCAGCGAGGACGCACTGCACACGGGTGTCAACGTCTTGTCGCAGGGAAAACTTCTCGGGATTTACCCCGAGGGAACGCGTAGCCCCGATGGGCGTCTGTATCGAGGTCGAACGGGAATCGCTCGAATGGCCCTGGAGTCAGGTGTCCCGGTGATCCCGGTCGCAATGATTGATACGGACAAAGTAATGCCGATTGGGGCGAAGATTCCCAAAGTGCAACGCATTGGCCTTGTCTTTGGGCGCCCGCTGGACTTCTCGCGATTTGCGGGTTATGAGAACGATCGGTTCGTCCTTCGTGCGATCGCCGATGAAATCATGCACGAGATTGTCGGTATTTCCGGGCAAGCGTACGTTGACGAGTATGCGAGCACCCGCCGCGCTCGGCAGTCCGCTTCCTAGAGTTCGGTAGGCTGGAGCTCTT
>JBEGPO010000160.1:0-4490 GCA_041181465.1 Actinomycetota bacterium
TTCAGCCTTCCACTGCGAACGACGAGAGCGCGTGTTGGAACGCGACTGTTTGCGCTTGGGAACTGCCATGGTTATTTCCTCTTTTTGGCGGCCGGTTTGCTGGCCGTGGTCGTGTCGTCAGAAGCCAAGGCCCCTAGGGCCGCCCATCGTGGGTCGATGTACGGTGAATCGGTCGAACGCGGTTCCATCAGCTTGTCGCCCGTTTCCGGATCGAGCCCCAGACAGTCCTCGTCGCACAGTGGTTGGAACGGTAGTTCTAACACCACCGCGTCTCGAACAAGCGGTTCACAATCCACGTGATTATCGTGAACCGAAAACTCGAGTTCCTCTGTAGGAGAATACGCGAAAAGTTCCTGGAATTCCACTTCGACGGGGACTGCGATCTGGTCGAGGCAGCGAACGCACTCGGCGTCGGCGGTCGTCTCGACTTCGGCCGACACCAAGATGCCGTCATGGAGGCCTTCGAGGCGAACATCCATCACGATGGTTGTGCCCTCGAGGACAGAGGCGACTCCTTCGCCCAAACGGTGTGGGGCGGGGAATTCGAGATGTTTTTCACGGTCTTCACCGATGCGCTGCGACACGTCAAAAACATTGACGTGGAAGGGGTTAGAGGACGAGGTCTTCACACTTAAAGGGTAACGCCCCAACGCGGTCCAACGCTACGAATAGTCCGCGGAATTCATAAATGCCGAGACAGCACCCGGAACATAGGGCGAGACATCCCCGCCCAGCGCCGCGACCTGACGGACGAGCGACGACGACACGTGGCTGTGCGCGGGGTTCGGCAACACGAAAACGGTTTCGATCCCGGCCAGGTCTCGGTTGACGATGGCCATCGGCGTTTCGTAGGTGACATCGACCTCGGTGCGAATCCCCTTGACGATCGCGTTTGCACCGACCTCCTGGCAGTAGTCGACCAGCAGTCCGACGCTCCAACTGGTGACGGTGACGCGCTCCGAGATTCCCGCGTCGGCGAGAGATTGCTCGATGAGTTCAACACGTCGAGCAACCGGCAAGAGTGCGGACTTGGCCGGATTGTGCACGACGACGACGTGGACCTCGTCAAAAAGGTTGCGCGCACGCTCGACGACATCGAGGTGACCCAGGGTGACGGGGTCGAACGAACCGGGAACCACGGCAAGCGACGTCATGTACCCAGCGTAATCGCGAGAGGCGCCGATGTCAGTTCTTTGCGAGGAATTCCCGTTCGCGTTGCGACAAACGACGATTCAGCGCATCGCGCAACGCCGTGTGCGCACCGAGCGTCGGGTCGACGTCGAGCACCGCCTGTGCGTGAGTGCGCGCCGCCTCGATCACGGGGCCATCGACCGTCACCCGCACGAGGACGAGCCCGCTGCGACCACCCGACTGGCTCTCGCCCAACACGTCACCCTCGCGACGCAACTCGAGGTCCTTCTGAGCGAGTTCGAAGCCATCGAGTGTGGACGCCACCGCCTCGACGCGATCGCGAGCCAGCGTGGTCTCGTCGGCGTAGGTCACGAACAGTGCCAAACCGGGGACTCCGCCACGACCGACCCGGCCGCGAAGTTGGTGCAATTGGCTCACGCCGAATCGGTCGGCGTCGAGGACAACCATCGTCGAGGCATTGGCGACGTCAACGCCGACCTCGATGACGGTTGTCGCCACGAGAACATCAATCGCGCCGGCGGCAAACGCGGTCATGGTCGCGTCCTTCTCGTCGCCGGACAGACGTCCGTGAATCATTTCTACGCGGCGCCCGGGAAGCGCGGCGCGAACGACGGGCAGAATTTCGGTCACACTGGCGCGAGGCGCAGCCGCGGGGATGTCCTCCACCAGATCGGTGTCACCGTCGGAGGTCGTTGCGTCAATCGCTGAGCAGACGACGAAACCTTGCCGACCGGCGTCGATTTCTTCACCGAGACGCGTCCACACGCGCGAAATCCACGCCGGGTGGTCGGCCAGCGGAACGACGTGCGAGGTGATCGGCGCGCGCCCAGCTGGCAGGGTTCGAATCGTCGAGATATCGAGGTCGCCAAACACCGTCATCGCGACCGTGCGCGGAATCGGAGTAGCGGTGAGAACGAGGACGTGCGGCGAATTGCCTTTGCGTTTGAGAGTGTCGCGTTGTTCGACACCAAAGCGATGCTGTTCGTCCACGACGACGAGCGCGAGTTCATTGAAGGTCACGGCGTCGGCGAGCAGTGCGTGGGTGCCTATGACGAGTCGAGCAGAACCACTCGCGACCGCGAGTTGAGCGCGTTTTTTCTGTGCCGCCGGGAGACTGCCCACGAGGAGGGTCGGATTCAACCCCTCAGCGAGGTCACCCAGAGTGGCCGCGATCGAGCGCGCGTGCTGTGTTGCCAGTACTTCGGTCGGAGCAATCAGCGCGGCCTGCCCGCCGTCCTCGATTGCGGTGAGCATCGCGCGAATTGCGACGAGTGTCTTCCCTGAGCCGACCTCACCCTGAACGAGACGATTCATCGGCCGGGCGCGAGCCATGTCCACGTCGATCTCGGCGCCCACCGTCGATTGATCGGACGTGAGTTCGAAGGGCAACGCCGAATCAAACCGAGCGCGAAGAGCCCCCGGCGTTCTCGGCATCGACACGGCCTCGGCGGCACGAAGTCGGTCACGCAGCAGCGCCGTCTGCACGAGGAACGCCTCGTGGAATCGAAGGGTCTCGCGCGCCGTCCGCCACTCACCGTGGTCGGTCGGGCGATGAATCGCACGGATCGCCTCGGTCAGCGACATGAGCCCGCGGTCGGCTCGAACCGAATCAGGCACGGGGTCGTCGAGTTCGGGGAGGACATCGAGGACAACGCCCAGCGCTTTAGCAATCTGCCACGACGCGACCGTGCTCGTGGCGGGGTAAATCGGAATCGGAGTCTTCGCCCACAGCTCGGCGACCTCGTCCGAGACGTTCTCGTCTTGATCAAACAACTCGTAGTCGGGGTGCGTCAATTGTCGCTGTCCGCGGAACTCGCCGACCTTTCCCGCAAAGATTCCGCGCACACCGCGGTGCAGCGCGTTCGCCCGCCACGCCTGGTTGAAGAACGTCAGCGACAGAGTTCCGGTCCCGTCCGAAATGACAATTTCGAGAAGCGAGCCTTTTCGTCCATTCATCGGCCGATTGTTGACTCGAACGACCTCGGCCACGATCGTGACCGACTCGTCGAGCGGAAGGGAATCGAGCGCCGTCAGTTCGCCGCGCTCCGCGTAGCGCCGAGGGTAATGACCAAGAAGCCCACCAACGGTGTCGAACCCGAACGCCTTGGTCAGCGCCTTTGCAGTGCGGTCGCCGATGACCCGCGGAAGCGGGGTGTCGAGGAATGCGGCGGTTTCGGTCACGGTTTTACGCTACCCCCGCTCAGACTAGCTTTCCGTGATTGGCCCCGCGGTCGCTAACCTTGGGGCGTGACGCGAATTATCTCTGGGGCCGCCGGTGGCCGCACTCTCACCGTTCCAGCGACGGGAACCCGGCCGACCGCCGACCGCGTGCGCGAAGCCGTCTTTTCGCGATTCGACGCCCTCACGACGATTACGGGTGCTCGCGTGCTCGACCTGTATGCGGGGTGCGGGGCGGTTGGGCTCGAGGCGGCGTCCCGTGGCGCATCCCGCGTCGACCTCGTCGACAACTCGGAAAAGGCCGTCAAGGTCATGTCCAAGAACACCGCGCTCGTCGCCCCCGCCGTGCCTAACTGCTCGATTCGCGTCCACCGATCGAGCGTGGCCGGGTTTGTCGGCGCGAGCGCGGAAACGTGGGATGCCGTTTTCGTCGACCCACCCTATGACATGGACCACGCGGCGCTCCTCACGACGATGTCACTGTTGTTGCCGAGGCTTTCGCCCGATGCCGTCGTCGCCGTGGAGCGTGCGAGCCGAGACCCCGAACCCGAATGGCCCGCGGGGTACGGCGTTCTAGCCCCCAAGGATTACGGTGAGACGCGCGTCTATTGGTTGGACGTCGCCGAATAATCGGCGAACGGGTCCCACCCGCCGCGCGAATCGAACGGCACGCCGTCGACCATTACTCCGTCACCGGGGGCGACCCTGCCGACGACGCGGAAATCGGCGGGGAGCTTCGCGTTGAGCGGGAAGCACGCCAACATCGCGTGGTCCTCGCCGCCCGTCAGGGCGTCGATGTCGCCCACAGCGGACAGATCGAAATCGATGGCGACACCGCTCGCTGTCGCGATGCGACGCGCATCGAGCACCAGTCCATCGCTGACATCCATCATCGCCGTTGCCCCGGCCTGGGCGGCAGCGCGGCCGGCGGCAATCGGGGGGTCAGGACGCAATTGCGCGGCCACGTCGACGGGATGAGACGCCCACGCTTCCGCCACCGCCACCGGGTCGATGGTTCCGTCAGGGGCAACTGCGCGACCGAAAAGAATGTCGAGACCGCGCTTGGCGTTGCCGAGAGCCCCCGCAACGGCGACAACGTTTCCGATCGACGCGCCCGAACGGGTCACGGGCTCGACGCCATCGAATTCCCCCAGCGCCGT
>JBEGPO010000161.1:0-2646 GCA_041181465.1 Actinomycetota bacterium
ATCGCGATCCTCGTGGTTGCGGCGGACGACGGAATCATGCCCCAGACGATCGAGGCGCTCAACCACGCTCAGGCGGCGAACGTGCCGATCGTGGTCGCGGTCAACAAGATCGATAAAGAAGGCGCCAACCCCGCAAAGGTTCGCCAGCAGTTGACCGAATACGGACTCGTGACCGAAGAATACGGCGGAAACACAATCTTCGTCGACGTCTCGGCCCTCACGGGTGACGGCGTCAACGACCTTCTCGACGCGGTTCTTCTCACCGCCGACGCTGGTCTCGACCTCGTCGCGAACCCGAACAAGGACGCCCGCGGTATCGCAATTGAAGCGAAACTCGACAAAGGACGCGGAGCCGTTGCGACGGTCCTCATCCAGTCGGGAACCTTGCGCGTCGGTGACGCTATCGTCGCCGGAACCGCCTACGGTCGCGTTCGCGCAATGGTGGACGAGCACGGCGACAAGATCGACGAGGCCTACCCGTCTCGACCGGTTCAGGTCCAAGGTCTTTCCAGCGTGCCCCGCGCAGGTGACTCGTTCATCGTGACCGACGACGACCGCACCGCCCGTCAGATCGCTGAAAAACGTGAAGCGGCCGAGCGCAACGCTCTGTTGGCCAAGGCTCGCAAGCGCATCTCGCTCGAGGACTTCTCAAAGGCCCTCGAAGACGGCAAGGTGCAGGCGCTCAACCTCATCCTCAAAGGCGACGTGTCGGGTGCGGTCGAAGCGCTCGAAGAGTCGCTTCTCAAGATCGAGGTCGACGATTCGGTCACGCTGCGCATCATCCACCGCGGTGTCGGCGCGATCACCGAGAGCGACATCAACCTCGCCACCATCGACAACGCGATTGTCGTCGGATTCAACGTTCGCCCCGACACGAAGGCGCGCGCGCGTGCCCAGCGTGAAGGTGTCGACGTTCGTTTCTACAACGTCATCTACAACGCGATCGACGAGATCGAACAGTCGCTCAAGGGAATGCTCAAGCCGGAATTCGAAGAGGTCCAAAGTGGCGTCGCCGAAATTCGCGAGGTGTTCCGTTCGAGCAAGTTTGGAAACGTCGCCGGTTGTATCGTGCGCTCGGGAACGATCACGCGAAACTCGAAAGCGCGTGTCATCCGCGAAGGTGTCGTCATTGCCGATGGCCTTGCTATCGAGTCGCTGAAGCGATTCAAGGACGACGCCTCTGAGGTCAAGACCGACTTCGAGTGTGGAATCGGCCTGGGCAAGTACAACGACATTCAAATCGGTGACGAAATCGAGACGATCGAGATGAAGGAGAAGGAGCGCGTCTAATGTCTGCTCCTGACCGCGCACGCAAGATGGCGGAACGCATCAAGGAAATTGTTGCGCGCCGCCTCGACAAGGGTCTTCGTGACGACCGGCTCGGTTTCGTCACGATCACCGATGTGCGAATCACGGGAGACCTACAGCACGCGAGCGTCTTCTTCACCGTTTATGGCACCGATGAGGAACGCCAGAATTCGTGGGACGCGTTGAAGTCGGCGACGGGAATGTTGCGCAGCGAGGTGGGACGGAACATCACCGCCCGTCTCACCCCGTCGCTCGAGTTCATCCTCGACGCTCTGCCCGAAACATCGGCGCACATCGAAGACCTTCTGGCCCAAGCCAACCAGCGCGACATTCAGGTCGCGAAAGAAGCCAAGGGCAAGGAATTCGCCGGCGACGCCGACCCCTACGTCAAGCCTCACGAGGATGACGACGAGGCATAGCGACCGCGAACGTGCCGCGATGACAGTCGTGGCGCGGTGGTTTCGGCGTTCCGCACGCCCGTTGCCGTGGCGCGAAGCGGGCACAACCCCGTGGGGTGTGCTGCTGTCGGAAATCATGGCGCAACAAACCCCCGTTGCCCGGGTCGCCCCGATGTGGATCGAGTGGATCAAGCGCTGGCCCACGCCGGTGTCTTTGGCCGATGCATCGCCCGCCGACATCGTTCGCGCGTGGGGGAAGCTGGGCTATCCGCGCCGGGCGCTCAACCTGCACTCAGCAGCAACGCGAATCCGTGACGAGTTTGGGGGAGTAGTTCCCAGCGATGTCGACGCTCTCGAATCCCTGCCCGGTATCGGTTCGTATACCGCCCGAGCGGTCGCCGCTTTCGCGTTCGGTCAACGCGTTCCCGTTGTCGACACCAACATTCGCAGGGTGCTCGCGCGCGCGGTGCTCGGCATTGCCGAACCCGAACCACCTCGCACCCGAGCCGATATGGACCTCATGGATTCGGTTCTGCCTGCGGACCTCGTCGAATCCGTCGCGGTCAACGCCGGCGTGATGGAGCTCGGCGCCGTGTTCTGCACGGCCCGCATGCCGAACTGCGGTGAGTGCCCGATCGCGGAACACTGCGCCTGGGCTCTCGCGGGATTCCCCGCGAATGCCGGTCGGACGCGTACCCCGCAAGCGAAGTACGAGGGGAGTGTCCGTCAGGCGCGTGGGGCGATTCTCGCGCTCGCCCGCGCGAACACTCGCATCACTGCCACTGACATCGCCGCGGCGGTTCCCGACCCGTCGAAGCGCGATCGCGCGCTGGAAGGGCTTCTATCTGATGGGCTCCTCGTCAACGCGAAGCGGGGCTACGCGTTACCCAGCGCGTAGGGTCCGACTTTCTGCGAATATCCGTCGGCGGTACGCTAAATC
>JBEGPO010000162.1:0-5012 GCA_041181465.1 Actinomycetota bacterium
CCGACTTATCGAACAGGTCGATGGCTTCGCGCTGGTAACCGCGCAGTTGCCACGTCGTGTTGTCGAGGGCGACCGTCATCGGTGTTCCCTCGGTGAATCCCGCACGGTCCTCGGCGGGCCAGCCAATACCTAGAAGTTCTTGTTTGACGATTCCGCGCGCCCAGTCGTTGAGCCGAACGACGGTCTCGCTTGTCACCGCTCCGAGTAGGGGCGCGAGCTTGGTGGTGCGAACCACTTCGGCAAGGATCTGCGGTGACTGTGCTTCGAGATACAAACCGTCGTCGTCACGCTCGACGACTATTCGGCCGTAGCGCGACACGGTGTCTGCGATGTCGGTCGCCACGACCTGCGGGACAGGGAACTTCGAATACGTCTCGAGTGTCGCGAGCATTTCCTCGGCGGTATGCCCGGCCGCGCGCGCATTCCACAATCCAAGGCGCGTGATTCGGTAGGTGTGAATGTGTTCCGGTGCCCGTTCTAATTCGGCGAAGACCGCCAACGCGTGACGCGCGTCAGTTGCCTTCTCATGACCAACTTCGAGCAGCACCGTTCGATCACTCTGGACAATGAGGGGACCGTTCACGCGTTATTCTCCGACTGCTAGAAGTTCGATGATGGCGGAAATAGGAAGTGTTCGTTCGACGTCGGCAACGGTGTCGAGCCCGCGGACGCGGCCGTTTGCTACGTGGCGAGGTTCGAGGGTGATTGTCTTGTTCCCCGTGCTCGTTTCGACAAGCAGAGTGACCTTGGTACGAGTCTTGCCCGCGGTGATGAGCGCCCGCTCGAGGTGGGTAGACCCAAGTCCCGTCGCGAAAAGATTTTCCGCGAGTTCCAACAACGCGGTCGGGGCACTGGGTTCGGCAATGACGGGTTCCGTCGCGGGGGCAACAACGGTGTAGCGATTTTCGACGAGTGCGGTTTCGACGCGCAAACGGGATGCGCCATACAAGACGGATAGGTCATCAACCTTGACGGGAGCGAGTCGCTGAAGGCGCGGGTCGGTCAAGAGCATCTCGCCCAGTTCGGGGTGCGAGGCCTTAGCGGCGGTATCCGTTCCCGTTCCGTTGAGGGTAATGAACCGACCGTTGTTGGCGATGTCCCCAATGGTCGACGTGACCGCTGCCGACACCGGCGTGAGCGACAGTTCGGTTAGACGCGCGATGATGGATTCGACGGTCGTCCCCGCCGCAATCGCCCGCAGGATGAGCGCCGGGTCGAGCCGCCTCTTGGGTGCAAGCCCGCGAGTTTCCAGGCGCGAAATCTGGGCGAGGAACTGCGCGGTGTCCGTCGTAATCGGGCCCGGCGCGATGATGCTCAAATCATCCAGCACGTACACCGAGGTCTGCAGTTCGGGCAGTAACGGCGCGAAGAATGCGGCAACCGATTCGATGTCGGTACTCGCGATTCGACCAAGTTCGGTGGTGCCTCCTGCCGTCAAGCCGAAAAGGCGAGACTCGACGGCGACGCGGCGCACGACGTCGGATTCGTGCGTGTTTCGTAATGGCAACACCCACTCGAGGAACGGTTCGTCGAGGCGACCTTCGGAAGCGCAGGTTTCTCGAACGGATGGCCCAAGGTCAGCCATAATTGCGCCGAAAGCGGCGGACCACAACGCAACGAGGTCATCGGACAGCGCAATCCCGCGCGTGGTCGCATACAGTCGGCGGTCGATGGTGCGGACGAGCCCGGCGGCTTCGGCGATACGTGCCAACGCGATCGCATCCTCTTCGGACACGACGAGCCCGGCGGCCAGGATTTTTTCCTCTGCTCGGAGCAAGCTTCCCGCTGCCCCCATGGTGAGGGGTTCGCCGGCGACCCACTCAACGAGGTCACGAAGGGCGACGACGCTGTGAAGCGCGATACTGGTGCCGTCACTGACGGGTTCCGATTCGACCGGAGCCGGCTGATCGAGAAGGGCGGGGAGCAACGCGGCAACCTCGGGGTAGGGCGACGCGGATGCGTCGGCAAGCAGAATGTCCCGCGCGTGGCCGACAGATGTTCCTGATGTGAGGGCGACAAGTTCGGGTCGTGCAAGCGACCGAAGAGTCGACACAATCGATTCGGTCGACAGCAACACGTCAGCGAGGTCGTGCAGGTCGTGTTGTTTGCCCAATTGCCAGCGACGCGTCAAGACGAGGGTCTCGAGCTCGCGGTGTGACATCGTGCCCAGTCGTGTTGAAACGTCATGAGAAGAAGGCATCCGAATAGTTTATCGTGCCGACAGGTATCCTCGGTAAGGGTCAGGTTACAAGGAGAGACAATGCCAACCGGAAAAGTAAAGTTCTTCGATGAGGACAAGGGTTTTGGATTCATCCACGGCGATGACGGCGTCGAGGTCTTTTTGCACGCCTCTGCGATGCCGGCCGGCACGACGGCTCAGCCGGGTGCGCGGGTCGAGTACGGCACGGTCGATGGCAAGCGTGGACTCCAGGCGCACGGTGTCCTGATCCTGGAAGAACCTCAATCGGTTGTTCGGAGTCGCCGCCGGCCCGCGGACGACATGGTTGTCATCGTCGAAGACGTTATCCGTCTGCTGGAATCAGCCAGCGCAGATTTGCGCCAGGGGCACTACCCGGCAAATTCTCACGCCCGCAAGATCGCGGCCGTGCTTCGAAAGGTTGCGGATAACTTTGACGCCTAAAGCACTCGAGAAGGCGGCGCGCGCCGCACTCGAGACGATCACTCCGGCCGACACGATCGGGTCGGTGCTCTCGTCTGAGGAATCTGACGGCATCGCCAACGTGCGTTTCGGCTCCAACCTTCCGGGTTACATCGGGTGGGATTGGGTCGCCTCGCTCGCCGTTGACGGTAAATCGACAACGGTTCTCGAGACCGAACTCCTTGCAGGAGACGACGCGATTCAAGCCCCCGAGTGGGTCCCGTGGGTGGACCGTCTTCGTGAGTACGAGGAATCGATCGCCGCGGGAATGGAAGAGGCCATCGTGGTCGTGCCCGATGACGAACTCGACGAGGATGACGAAATGTTGGACATCGATGATGACGATGACGATGACGATTTTGACGACGATGTCGACTCGGTAGATCTCGCGGACATCGTCGAATCGCCGTTCGACGACACGGACGTGTTCGACGGTGTCGACGATGCTGGCAGCGAAGACGGCTCTAACGAGGACGACTAAAGAGCGGCGATTGCCGCGTCAACGGCTCCGAGAAGTCGAGAGACATCGCTCGGTTCGACCGCGGTGAATGTCGCGATTCGAAGTTGATTGCGCCCGAGCTTACGATACGGGTCGATATCGACAATTCCGTTCGCACGCAACAGCGCGGAAACGTGGCTCGCATCGACGCTCTTGTCGAAGTCAATCGTTGCGACAACCTGCGAACGGTGTTCAGGGTTTGCGACGAACGGCGATGCGATCGGATGAGCCTCGGCCCACGCGTAAATGCGGTCTGACGAATCCTTCGTGCGCGCGTGTGCCCAGGCGAGCCCGCCATTGTCATTGATCCACTGGATCTGCGCGTCCAACAGCAGGAGCGTCGCGATTGCGGGAGTGTTGAGCGTTTGGTCGAGTCGCGAATTATCCACCGCGATGCTGAGCGACAAGAATTCGGGGATGTAGCGATCCGACGCGGCGATTCGCCCGATCCGTTCGATGGCGGCGGGGGACATGAGAGCGAACCACACGCCGCCGTCGCTCGCAAAGTTCTTCTGCGGTGCGAAGTAATACACGTCGGTCTCGAGCGCATCGATATCGACACCGCCGGCGGCGCTTGTTCCATCGACCACGGTGAGCGACCCCGCCGGCCCCTGGCGACGTACCGCAGCCATCGCCCCGGTCGACGTTTCGTTGTGGGGGTAGGCGAACACATCTGCTTCCTCGTCGCCGGCGAATGCCGAGACGGTTCCCGGATCACCCTGGACGACGGCCGGTGCGGCGAGCCACGGTGCGCTCGCGGCTGTCACAAATTTCTGCCCGAACTCTCCGAAGGACAGATGCGCGCTGCGCCTGTCGATGAGCGAAAACGCCGCCGCATCCCACAAAGCCGTCGAGCCACCGTTGCCCAGGACGACTTCGTAGCCGTCGGTCAATCGATAGAGGTCTGCAAGTCCCGCACGCACTCGTCCGACGAGTTCACGCACCGGTTTCTGTCGGTGGGATGTCCCTAACAGGTGTGCGTTCGCGACAAGGTAGTCGACTTGTTCCGGCCGAATTTTAGACGGACCGCATCCGAACCGGCCGTCAACGGGGACGAGTTCGGGGGGCAGTCGGAATTCGGTCATGACCCAAGTCTAAACAATCCACATCGTTCACAATTCGATAGTTTTGCCACGCCGAGGGGCTCGCTAAGCCCGTTCATAGGGTCGCTCGGTAAACTCAGAATGTTCCAACCGCGCCACAGCGCACACAGAACAGTCCCACACGGCCCGATTTCCCCGTCTGTGTGAGGCTAAACAAACTGAATGACGGGGAGGTGAAGCGCCTCGGGCTCAGGAGCAAACTCTTGGATAACGCTTTCTTTCGGATCGGCCACACCACAGCTCTTGCCATCGGTGACGTCGTTCGCTTCATCGCCCGCGTAATTCGCGGAATAACCCCAACCGCCCGCAGCGCGGGCCGCGCGATGGTGAGCGAAAACGCTCGCCGGGTCTCTGTCTTTGCGCTCATCTCTGCTCTCGTGGGAACCGTTGCACTTCCGGCCTATGCGTTCAGGCCCGAAACCATCAACGCTGCCGAAGCCACGCAAGATGTCGTTGTCACCAGCGAGACGGCGCTCGCCGTTGGTCAATCACAATTCCGTGCCGCGAGTTTTGCCGAAATCCAAAGCGCTTTCGCGGCAGGCATCGTCTTCCCGGAGTACCACGGACCGTCCGCCGAGGACTACGTCGAGAATCCGCCATATCCCGACTTCAAACTTTCGAAAGTGTTCGACGTTGCCAAGCAATACATCGGGGTTCCCTATCTCTACGGTGGTGCGTCCCCTGCTGGCTTCGATTGCTCGGGACTCGTCGAATTTGTCTATGCACAGTTTGGTGTCGCGCTTCCTCACAG
>JBEGPO010000163.1:0-2502 GCA_041181465.1 Actinomycetota bacterium
ATCATCTCGGGTCGGGTCGTCTCGATGTCGATAGTTCCACCGTCGGGCGTGTGGAACGAGACGCGGTGATACGCACCGGGAACGTCTTTGTCCTCGAGTTCAGCCTGGGCGACCGCCGTGCGGAACGTGATGTCCCACAGGGTCGGCGCGTCCGCCTGATACGCCTCGCCGCGAGATAGGTTTCGCAAGAACGCGCGCTGCGCGGTGCGCTGGGACTCGTCCGAAATCGTGCGGTACGTCTGTGACCAGTCGACCGAGAGGCCGAGTGTTCGCCAGAGTTCCTCGAACTTCTTTTCGTCCTCGACGGTCAGTTGTTCGCAGAGTTCGACAAAGTTGCGTCGCGAAATCGGCACCTGGTCGGCGGCTTTGGTCGACGCGTTGTCGCCGCCCTCGAGGGGCGGGGTGAAGGAGGGGTCGTACGGCAGGGTCGGGTCGCAACGGACGCCGTAGTAGTTCTGAACACGGCGCTCGGTCGGAAGCCCGTTGTCATCCCACCCCATCGGGTAAAAAATGACCTTGCCCTTGGCACGCTGGTAGCGGGCGGCGAGGTCCATGTGCGTGTAAGAGAAAACGTGGCCGATGTGCAACGAACCGGAGGCGGTCGGCGGGGGAGTGTCGACCGCGAACACGCTGTCTTTACCGAGGGAAACGGCCTTCGCGCGATCGAACGCATACGTTCCTTCGCGTTCCCACACCTCACCCCAGGTTGCTTCGAGTCCTTCGAGGGCCGGCTTGTCGGGGATTTCGCGGGGCATGGACGCCTCTTTCACTATCGGCGGCAGCGGGTATGGCTGCCTCACATGTACCGCTCAAATCTACCAGCGACCGACCCGTGAAGCTCATTGATTTGGAATCCCGCCGATTTCAATAATTTTGATATATCGTCGGCTTATGCTCAAAAAGTGTCGGGTGGTTTCCACATCAATGTTCGCCAAGTTCTCTCTAGCGATAGCGCTGGGTTTTTTGATTTCTCAAATTGGAATTGCGGATTTCCAATCGCCCAGCGGTTCCGCAAAGGCGGTCTCGACTGAAGGGACGGCGGATATCGTCTGGAGTGGGTCGACACTTGCTATCGAGTGGACATCGGTTGATTCGAACTCGAGCGTCGCAGTGAGCACGGGAAATGAGACGATTACGGACTCCGATGGTGAAGGCTCTGCCAAATTCCCCCTTGCCGAAGTTCTTGGCGAGACAATCTCTATAACTTGGCAACGTGCGGCAAATGAGGAAGATTTCTCAAACTTCGATGGATCTGAGGATCTAAGAGAACTTGTCTCATCACACCCAGAACTGTTTGTTATTACCTCAACTGTTGGGCTTCCGATCAATGACTCGGCGGGTCGAAGTTCCTTTATTGCACCGGCTCAGGCTGCAACGCCGTCCTCTACTTCTTTCAAATACATGACTTTCATTCGCGAAAACTACGTCGACGAGACCATATGGCCCGGTTGCGAGCTTAATTTATCGGTCCCCTTCTCCTACAAAGGCGACAATCGAGGATTCAACGTTGATTCACCCCGATTTCGAACAAGAATGTTGGTAACTGTTGACTGGATAAATGGCGGCAAAGTGAGTTTCAGCACAGCCGTTGGTGAGACAAAACAATACGAAAAATTGCAGGATGGAACCTATGTTTTTAAGGCAGCGAAATCAGCGCCGCGAAGCTCAATGATTGTGAGTTCTATTTCAGAATCGTTAAATTCAACAAAATTCCGAATGCGGCAAGATGTGATAAACCCTTTTTGTTCTCCTCTTGTAGCTGCTGGAATTTACTACGACTATAGTGTTGCGCTGTCGCGAAGTGGCGTCTATTCGGTTACTGGAGCGGCCTTGAGAGTTCCCAACCACGAGTTCTACATAATTGATGCGGGTCAGGCGGAGTGGACCAAAATCTTCGCACGCACTGGGTCCGATTTTGGCTGTTTAGGCGCGTTTAGTGCGGGTCAAACCGCGTGTCGAAATTCCACTCCGTATCCCGGCACCCGGTAAAAATCGGAACTTGGGGGTTATCGATAGTGGTTGGTAATCTTCGTAATTTTTTGACGCGCCTGCTCCTGATACATCTGATCGCCCTGGTTTCGCTCGAGCTCGTGGCAACTATTTCGTGGTTAGTTTCCGGTCAGCAATTCGATTTTTGGGCAACATTCATTTCGGGCTTCATTCTCCTCGAGCTTTTGATGTCGGCGGGGGTCCTTTCTAGTTGGATGACCTTCATTTTCGCTCTTGGCTCTAATGTGGTCGAACGAAGAATTGCTCGCGGCATGCGTTCGTCGACCGTGCGTCGAACTCAACTCGTGGGTTACGTCGCGATCTTGCTTGTGCTAACAGTAGAGACTTGGAATACCTGGCAACGTGGACACAATACATATGCTTTTGGCGCGCTTGCGTTGACACTAACGGCGTTGTATTGCGTTAGCCTCCTCAAACAGTCCCACGGTCGTACTCCGTAGAACGCCAGATTCGATTAGTTGTTGAACGCGAGATAAATGTTGAGCGTCGACG
>JBEGPO010000164.1:0-5392 GCA_041181465.1 Actinomycetota bacterium
GCGGAAGAGGTTCGCGAGATCTTGGCGTCGTTGGGGTTCCGAACCCTGGCGGAAGCGATTGGTCGCCGCGAGATTCTCGACGTAGACGGAGCGGTCAATCACTGGAAGACCGAAGGGCTCGACCTTACGCCCGTTCTCCGTGGTCCTCCATTCGCGGACAATGCTCCCCGATATAACGTGAGCCAACAGAACCACGAGCTAGAGGCGCACATTGACCACACCTTCATTCGCGACGCAGCGGAAGCGCTTGCCCACGGGACGCCGGTCTCGCTCACGACCGACATCCGCAACACCGATCGCGCAATCGGCACGATGCTCGGGTACTTCGTCACCAAGGCACACGGCGAAGACGGTCTTGCGCCGGATACCATCGACATTTCGCTCGCCGGTTCGGCAGGGCAATCTCTCGGCGCCTTCGTTCCCCGCGGAATAACCCTTCGCCTCATTGGGGATTCAAACGACTACGTCGGCAAGGGCCTGAGCGGAGGTCGGATCGTGGTGCGCCAGCCCCTCGAGTCAACGTTCCCCTCCAACGTCAATATCATCGCGGGCAACGTCGTAGGGTACGGGGCAACGAGCGGTGAGATGTATATTGCGGGTGTCGTGGGCGAGCGCTTCGCGGTGCGTAACTCGGGTGCTATTGCAGTGGTCGAAGGCGCAGGCGACCACGCGCTCGAATACATGACCGGGGGGATTGCGCTCATTCTCGGTTCGACCGGTCGTAACGTTGGAGCAGGAATGAGCGGCGGATATGCCTACGTACTCGATCTCGACGTCGCTTCTGTCAACCAGGCGGCGATTCGTTCGGGTGAGCTCGAACTGACCGCGTTGACGGACGATGACGCCGAGTCGGTTCGCGGGTTGCTCGCAACTCACGTGATGGAAACGGGTTCGCTCTATGGCGCCGAGCTTCTCAACGCGTGGGCTGCCACTCGCGATCGCATCACGGCAATAACACCGCGCGATTTCCGCCGAGTTACCATCCTTCGAAACACGGCAGTCGATGCGGGAAGCGACCCTGACGGCGAGGACGTGTGGCGGCAAATCATGGAGGTGACCGGTGGCTGACCCCCGAGGATTTCTGAAGACGACGACGCGCGAAACCCCCGTACGTCGGCCGGTGTCAATCCGCTTGCGCGACTGGAAAGAGGTCTACGCCGAGCGTGAGTCAGGACAGATTGAACGTCAGGCTGGGCGATGCATGGACTGCGGTGTTGCGTTCTGCCACCAGGGTTGTCCACTAGGGAACCTGATCCCTGAATTCAACGATTTGGTCCATCGCGACGAGTGGCGGGCGGCGAGTGAGCGACTTCACGCCACCAACAATTTCCCCGAGTTCACGGGGCGGCTCTGCCCGGCGCCGTGTGAATCGTCCTGTGTTCTGGGCATAAACCAACCGGCCGTCACGATTAAACAGGCAGAGCTAGCGATCATCGACACCGCGTGGGAAAAGGGTTACATCAACCCGGTGCTACCCGACCGCCTCACCGGCAAGACCATCGCCATTGTCGGATCCGGTCCGGCCGGTCTCGCCGCGGCTCAGCAGCTGACGCGGGTTGGACACACTGTAGCTGTCTACGAGCGGGATGAATACGTCGGAGGACTACTTCGCTACGGGATTCCGGATTTCAAGATGGAAAAACGACACATCGACCGGCGCATCGACCAGATGCGCGAGGAGGGAACCCGATTCAGAACGGGAGTGACCATCGGAATCGACGTCACGTGGGCTGAACTTCATGAACGGTATGACGCGGTCATCGTTGCGACCGGCGCACCGGTTGGTCGGGACTTGCCCATCGCAGGCCGAGAACTGTCCGGTATTCACTTCGCGATGGATTACCTCGTGCCCTCCAACCGAGCTGTCGCGGGCGAGGACCCCCTCGATCACATCGATGTCGCGGGGAAGAACGTCATCATTCTTGGGGGTGGCGACACCGGCGCCGATTGCCTGGGAACCGCGCTTCGTCAAGGAGCGCTGAGCGTCACCACCCTCGCCATTGGAAAACGGCCACCGGTCGAACGTCCGATGACTCAGCCCTGGCCGATGGACCCGCAGCTCTTTGAGGTACAGAGCGCCCACGAGGAAGGCGGAGAACGCACGTATCTTGCATCGACCGTCGAGTTCCTCGGAAACGAACACGGTGAACTGACGGGACTCGTTGTTGCGGAAACGGAGTTCGTCGATGGCGCGCGCAGACCCTTAGCAGGCAGTGAAAAAACGCTCCCTGCGGAGGTCGTTCTCCTTGCACTCGGATACACGGGCGTGGAGTCCAGCGTCCTCGTCGACCAGCTCAACATCGACGTGTCGTCACACGGAACGGTCGCACGAAATAGCTCCTATGACACCAACATCCCCGGTGTGTTCGTCGCCGGAGACGCCGGTCGAGGAGCGTCGCTCATCGTGTGGGCTATTGCCGAGGGCCGCGCCGCTGCGGCTCGCGCCGACGAGTACCTTCGCGGTCGCACGACACTGCCGATCCCGGTTTCCGCGCATGACGCCCCGATACACTTCTAACGAAGTCCACACCCACCACAAAGGACACCATGAGACGCGCCAAGATTGTTGCCACGCTGGGACCGGCAACGAACAGTTATGACACAATTCGCGCCGTTATCGAAGCGGGTGTCGACGTTGCCCGCATGAATCTCAGCCACGGAACTTACGAGATTCACGAAGCTGTATTCGCCAACATCAAGAAGGTGGCGGCTGACCTCGGAAAGCCGGTTGCTGTGCTCGTCGACCTGCAAGGGCCCAAGATCCGACTCGGGAAGTTTGCCGACGGTCCCCACGACCTCGCTGTCGGAGACATCTTCACGATCACGACCGAAGACATCGAGGGCACGAAAGAGGTGTGTGGGACGACGTTCAAGGGGTTGCCGCAGGACGTTGCTGCCGGTGACACGCTCCTCATCGATGATGGCAAGGTGAACGTCCGAGTACTCGACACGGACGGGGTTCGGGTTCGAACCGAGGTTGTCGTTGGCGGAACCGTCTCCAACAACAAGGGCATCAACCTCCCCGGTGTCGCCGTCAACGTGCCAGCGTTGAGCAAGAAGGACGAAGACGATTTGCGATGGGGTCTTCGAATTGGGGCGGATTACATCGCGCTCTCGTTTGTGCGCAGTGCGTCCGATGTCACTCGTGTGCACGAGATTATGGCGGAAGAAGGAATTAGGCTCCCCGTCATCGCCAAGATTGAAAAGCCCCAGGCCGTCGAGGCGATTGACGAGATCGTCGACGCTTTCGATGCGATCATGGTCGCTCGCGGAGACCTCGGTGTCGAATTACCCCTCGAGCAGGTACCGCTTGTTCAAAAGCGCACTGTCGAAGCCGCCCGTCGCATGGCGAAACCTGTCATCGTCGCGACACAGATGCTCGAGTCAATGATCTCGTCACCCGTCCCAACTCGTGCCGAGACGTCCGACGTTGCTAATGCGATTCTTGACGGTGCGGACGCCGTCATGCTGTCTGGTGAAACGAGTGTCGGAGAGTTTCCGGCGATCACGGTGGCCACCATGGCGCGAATCATTGAAAACACGGAAGAACACGGGCTCGAGCGCATTTTGCCCCTCGGCACAAAGCCGCGCACGCAGGGCGGCGCAATCACTCTCGCCGCGGCCGATGTCGCGGACTTCGTCGAGGCAAAATACGTGTGCGTTTTCACCGAGTCCGGAGACTCCGCCCGCCGCATGTCGCGCCTCCGCTTCCGTATTCCCATGAAGGCTTTCGCGACAGACGAGTCGATTCGTCGTCGCATGGCGCTGTACTGGGGAATTACGTCCTATCTGGTTGAGCCGGTCACCCACACTGATCAGATGTTCACCGAGGTCGACGAATCGCTAATCGCGGAAGGACTCGCACAGCCGGGTGACAAGGTTGTCGTTATCTCGGGTTCGCCTCCGGGAGTCGCCGGCTCGACGAACGATATTCGCGTGCACGTTGTCGGCACCGAGATGCCGAAGCACTGACGAATTGAGAAAGGACGGGGAGAATTCCCCGCCCTCTCGTTGTGCCGGATGTGGGACTTGAACCCACACGCCCTTACGGACAAAGCATTTTGAGTGCTTCGCGTCTGCCATTCCGCCAATCCGGCTCCAGGTGAAAACGATACCGTAGGCTGAACCCGTGAGTGAAACCGTAGCCCGTCGCGTTGTGGTTGCTGAGGACGAGGCACTCATCCGAATGGACATTGTCGAAGTCTTGCGTGAGAACGGTTTCGACGTGGTCGGCGAAGCAGCGGATGGCGAGGCAGCGATTGAGCTCACTCGGGAACTTCGACCCGATCTCGTCATCATGGACATCACAATGCCAAAAATGGATGGACTGACCGCGGCTGAGGCAATCGGGAAAGACCGACTGGCTCCGGTGGTGATGCTTACGGCGTTCGCACAATCGGAGTTCATCGCGCGAGCGGTCGAAGCCGGCGCGATCGCCTACGTTGTCAAACCCTTCACACCAGAACGGCTCTTGCCGCAGATTGAAGTGGCGTTGTCTCGACATCAAGAACTTCTCGCCGTGGAGGCGGAAGTGACCGATGCGCTCGAGCGGCTCGAAACGCGCAAGATTCTCGATCGCGCGAAGGGCTTGTTGCAGGAAAAGATGAAGCTGACAGAACCCGAGGCGTTCCGCTGGATTCAAAAAGCCTCAATGGACCGACGCCTGACGATGACCGAAATTGCTCAGGCTGTCATAGAACAGTTGAATCCCTCGTCTTAGAGGTCGCCGGAGGCGATGTGGGGCATGTTCCCATAGGTTGCGGTGACTTCCGTCACAATAACTCGATATCCCTTGTACCAACGGTCGACCTGGCTCTTGGCCGTTCGGTGATCGTCGAAGCGTCCCAGTTTGGTGAGAGCCGCCATGTCCGTGAAATAGTAGATTGCGTTGATGCACAGCCCATCCTGTGAAACCCATCGGTCGGTGCCCAAAAATCCCGTGATGGATTTCGCGGCGTTATCGATCGCGGCGTCCAATACATGGAACTCGTCGTCGTAGTCGCCTGGCTCGAAAATAAATTGGGCGGCGATCATCGGTCGCGCAGCAGGTTCGTGATGCGGACCGTGGACAATCGCTCACCGGCCTCGTTGGTGACGATGATTTCGTGAACACAAATCGTTTTCCCTAGCGAGATGGCGGTGCACGTACCGGTAACCCAACCGTCGGCGATGCTCTTGGTGTGCGTTGCGTTGATATCAATACCGACCGCATAACGGCCTGCGCCGGCGTGGACGGCGGCCGCAACGCTGCCCAGGGTTTCACCCAGAACGACGTGGGCTCCGCCGTGTAGAATTCCGACGACCTGGCGGTTTCCCTCGACCGGCATCCGCCCGACCGTTCGTTCTGCAGAGATTTCGAGGAGCTCGATTCCCATCTTCCTGGTCAGCTCGC
>JBEGPO010000165.1:0-2696 GCA_041181465.1 Actinomycetota bacterium
CACACCTCAGCCGACGTCATGGGGCTCATTGACGTGTTCCTCACGACTCCATTTTCGGGCGAGGAGCGCCATGCTCGTCGAATCGCACAGATGTTGGAATACGAGACGACGGGCGATATCGCCGGCTTCGTCATCGAGTAGTCATGCCCGAGGGACATTCCGTTCACCGCATCGCGGGCCAGTTCGCTCGTCATTTTGTCGGGTCGTCGTGCCGTATTTCGAGCCCGCAGGGACGATTCGGCGACGCTGCCCTAATCGACGGGCGCACGATTGTTCGCTCGTATGCGGTCGGCAAGCACCTGTTTCTCGAGTTCGACACGGGTGATTCGCTGCACGTTCACCTCGGCATTTACGGAGCGTGGGACTTCGCGGGGGCGGTGCAACTGGACGACACCGTGTCGGCAGCTGGTGGTCGGATGGGTCAAACCGGGGGACGGGGCACGGTGGTGGGTGCCCACGAGGATTCCCTCGCGTCGATCGGGGCACCGAGACGCACGAGGCTTCGCATGGGTGAACACGACATCGTTGGTGTCGAGACCGACACCTTCCCTCCCGAACCCATCGGACAGGTTCGGGTTCGAATTCTCACCTCCGATGCCGTAGCGGACCTGCGCGGACCGACCGTGTGCGAGGTCGTGAGCGCCGCGCGCGTCGCCGAGATTCTGGATGACCTCGGCCCTGACCCGCTCGTCGACAGGAAGGGCGAGGAACGCTTTCTAGCGCGGGCGAAGCGAACCGGGACTCCCATCGGTCGCGCGCTCATGAATCAAAAGATAGTTGCGGGAATCGGGAACGTGTATCGCGCCGAGATGTTGTTTCGGGCCCGATTGAACCCATTTATCCCGACGAACGCGTTGCCAGACGAAACCCTGCGAGCACTCTGGAAGGACTGGGTCGGGCTCCTTAAAATCGGCGTGAAGACGGGGCAGATGCTCACGATGGACGGGCTCACGCCCGCCCGGCAACGCGCCGCCCTCGCGAATCGTGCTGATCGTCACTGGGTGTATCGACGTGCCGGCGAACCGTGTCGTATCTGTGGAACGGCCATCGTGTTAGACATCATGGAAGCACGGAAGTTGTATTTCTGTCCGACCTGCCAAGGGGTAACCGCATGATGATTCGTAACGCTCTCGATCATGGAGTCTTGATTGACATCGAGGTGACGAATGGCGTCATCACCGCAATCATTCCGGCCACGGGCGGCTTTCATGCAGGAGATTCTGACGCCGAGGGCGACGAGGTTCTTCCTGGGCTGTGGGACGAACACGTTCACATTCGCTCGTGGGCCCAAATGCGCTCGCGGGCAAACCTTTTGCCCGCCGCCGACTCGGACGCGGTCGTCGAGATTCTGCGGAAACACCCCGCCGACGGTGTCGAGCCGATCGTCGGTCATGGCCTGCGCTGGGCGTTGTGGTCTGACGCCCCGCGAATGTCTGCTCTCGACGCGGTCAGCACAACCAGGCCCGTTATTGCATTCAGCATGGATGTCCACTCGGTGTGGATCAATTCGGTCGCCGCCCGAGAGTTCGATGTCGTCGACATCGCGGGGGAGTCGGGCATCCTCGTTGAACACGATGCGTTTCGAATCCTCGCTCGCATGTCGGACATCGACGACCATGTGATGGACGGTCTCATCGCTGAGGCGTTCACCGCGGCTAAGGCTCAGGGAATTGTGGGCATCACGAGTTTCGAGATGGAAAGCCTGACCGACTGGGATCGCCGTATCGACAAAGGAATCGACCTCATCAAGGTTCGAGCGAGCCTGTACCCCGAGCGCATCCACGAGGCGTTCGATCGCGGTCTGCGAACCGGGGATTCCCTTGGCGGTCGGGTCGAGATGGGTTTTCTCAAGGTCATCACAGACGGTGCCATCAACACTCGGACCGCCTATATGCACGCACCGTACGAAGGGGAAGCCTCGGCCGGTGTTCTCAACACCGAGGTGACCGAACTCGAACGGCTGGTGCGCGAGGCAACCGAACACGGTGTCAACGCTGCCCTTCACGCGATAGGTGACAAGGCGAACACTGTCGTCATCGACACTTTTGAGAAGGTCGGTGTCGCCGGACGTATCGAACACGCGCAGATGGTCCTGCCTGAGGACGTTCACCGCATGGCGAAACTTGGACTGACCGCCAGCATCCAGCCCGCCCACGCCGTCGACGATCGCGACGTCGCCGAGAAACTTTGGGGTGACCGCGTCTCGTACGCGTACCCGATGAAATCGTTTCTCAGCGCCGGGGTAAACCTGATTCTCGGGTCCGATGCCCCCGTCGCACCGCTTGACCCGTGGCACACCATCGAGATGGCGACTGCGCGCACTGCCGACGGACGACCGGCGTGGCACCCAGAGGAAGCACTGACCCGCAGTCAAGCAATCAAGGCATCGGCCCGGACGACGATTGATGTTGGGCAGCCTGCCGACCTCATATTCGCAGGTCCCGACGGAGTAATTTCGTTTTCCGAACTTTAGAGGAACTGGCAAAACCTGCGTCATCTACCCCGCGTATAAGGTGCCTAGGACGCCTTTGTGGCCGTCGAATAGGGGCTGTCGCCTCCCGTGGTGCGGGCGGCGACCTGGAACTGATATTTCACCTTCGTTGTCAATCCGGTGACTGTTGCCGTGGTGCTCGTTGAGATGCCGTCGGTGAACGTTGACCACATGGTCGTTCCGCCGACCCGGTACTGAATGACGT
>JBEGPO010000166.1:0-6439 GCA_041181465.1 Actinomycetota bacterium
TTGCACCTATCTCTCAGCCATGGCGCCGGAATCGCCGTGGCCAGCGTGATCGCCGAGGAACGATGAGTACGCCACTTCGCCGTGTCCTGGTGTCGTCCTCAGCGATCCAGAGGAACGTCGAACGACTGCGTGAGCTCGCGCCCGCGACCGACACCATGGTCGTCGTCAAAGCGAACGGCTACGGACATGGCGCTGAGCTCACGGCTCGCGCAGCGCTCGCGGGCGGGGCAAGTTGGATCGGTGTTGCGGATATCGGTGAGGCGCTGGAACTGCGGGACGCCGGCATCGCAGCGCCCGTTCTCGCGTGGCTACACGCGGCGGATGAGGAATTCATCGAGGCGATAGCGCGCAACGTGACGCTTGGCGTTTCGACCATCGCGCAACTCCGCGCCGTGGCGCAGGCTGGCGGTGGAACGGTTCACCTCAAGATCGACACGGGCCTTGGGCGAAACGGGGTCGGTCGGGAACATCTCGCTGAGTTCCTCGACACGGCTGCCGTGCTCCACTCGAGCGGCGACCTCGTTGTCGATGGACTCATGTCGCACGTGTCGGGAACATCACGGGAGGCCGACCTTGCGCAGGCCGAAGTTTTCATTCGGACACGAGACCTCCTCGCGGACCTGGGAGTCACGCCAACCCATCTGCACATCGCGGCGTCCGCGGCGGCTATCGACCACCCGTCGCTTCGGTTCACGATGGTGCGATTCGGCATTGCGGCCTATGGTCTCGCGCCCACCACGTCCGACCTTGAGTTGGGGCTCACGCCCGCGATGCGATTCGAATCATCAATTGTCAATGTCAAGCGCCTCGCCGCCGGTGACGGAGTGTCCTATAACTTTCTGTGGACCGCTCCGACGGAAACAACCGTCGCACTGGTTGCCGCAGGTTACGCCGATGGAATCCCGCGTGCGGCGACCGCCCGTGCCGAGGTTGAAATTGCTGGCGTCCGTTTCCCCGTTGTTGGCCGAATTGCGATGGACCAAATTGTGGTGGACGTCGGTGACGCGCGCGTGAATGCTGGGGACCCCGTCGGTATCTGGGGTGACCCGACGGGCGGCACACCGAGCGTGTCCGATTGGGCCGATTGGGCCGACACCATTAGCTACGACATCGTGACGGGAATCGGGAACCGCGTCACTCGAATCGACCTCTCGTGATGTCGATACCGACCGCCGACGACATGACCGAATTCGGTGCGCGAGTAGCACGGCTACTGCGCGCCGGTGACGTCGTCTGCCTGACGGGCGAATTGGGAGCCGGTAAAACGACGTTCACGCGCGGGCTGGGGCGCGAACTTCAGGTTCGCGGAACGGTTACCAGCCCGACCTTCGTCGTCGCCCGCACTCACCCGCGAGCCGATGGCGTGCCGTTCGTACACATCGACGCCTACCGCCTGCAGAGCGCGGCCGAGCTCGAAGACCTCGACATTGACTGGGATAACGTCATTTCCGTCGTCGAATGGGGACACGGAATGTTGGACACCATCGTCGATGAGTGGCTCGAGATTGTCATCGACCGGTCGCGCAGCGCTGACGACGAAACTCGAACCGTGAGCCTGCACGCCGTCGGTCCGCGCGGAAACGAATTGGCGGATGCGCTTGGACGAAACGAGCACGCGTGATTCTGGCTATCGACACATCGGCTGGAACGAGCGTGGCCCTGGTCGGCGACGGAATCGTTGCCGAGGCGGCCACGGCTGATACGCGCAGCCACGCTGAGCACATCGGTGTGTTCATCGACCGGGTTCTGACCGATTCTGGGGTGACCCCGTCAGACGTGACCGCCGTTGTGACGGGAATCGGACCCGGGCCGTTCACCGGTCTGCGGGTGGGCATCGCGGCGGGCATCGCCTTTGCCGTTGGTCGCGGGATCCCCATCTATGGTCTGCCAAGTCACGACGCGGCAGCCGTGGGTCGAGGCGCGTGCACCATTGTCACGGATGTCCGCCGACGCGAATTGGCGTGGACGACCTACCGCGATGGTGTTGCCGTCGCCGGTCCAGGTCTCACGACGGAGGCAACATTGGCGACCGACGTTGACCTCGGCACATTTCCCGAGTTTCGCGCCGAGACCGTCTCGGCGGCACTTCTCGCGACGGCGGCTCAGAATCGACTTGCCCGTGGCGATGACCTGTCTAGCCTTCGCCCCCTGTACCTGCGTGCCCCAGACGCAACGCCCAACGCTGGACCGAAGCGGGTGAGCGGATGACTCTGCGACTCGCGACTGAGAACGACCTCACGACAATCTACGGACTCGATCAGGTTCTTTTTCCTGACGACGCGTGGCCACTGGAGAAATTCGACGACGACCTGCGCAGCCGTTATTCGCATTTCCTTGTAGCCGAGGACGAGGCTCGTGTAGTCGGATACTCGATTGCCCAGTATCTGACGGGAAACGATGTGGCAGACATCCACAACATCGCCGTCGTCGAATCGCACCGAGGGCGCGGTATTGGTGCGGCACTGTTGGATGCCGTCCTCGAGTGGGCCGTCGATCAGGGTGCGTCGGCGATCATGCTTGAGGTTCGTGCGGACAATGTTGTTGCGCAGTCGCTGTACGCCTCGCGTGGTTTCGCGGTCATCGCGACGCGAGCGCAGTATTACCAGCCCGCCGGCATCGATGCACTGGTGATGCGCAAAGAGGTGCCCGCGTGAACGGACCACTTGTCCTCGGAATCGAATCCAGTTGTGACGAAACCGGTGTCGGAATCGTTCGCGGCACGACGCTACTCGCGAATGTCATTGCCTCGAGCATGGACGAACACGCCGTATTTGGCGGGGTGGTCCCCGAAATCGCGGCCAGGGCTCATCTCGAGGCGATGCGTGGAACAATCGAGGCCGCGGTCGCCGAAGCCAACATTCGACTTGACGACCTCGACGCAATCGCCGTCGCGGCAGGGCCCGGGTTGGCGGGTGCCCTCATGGTCGGCGTCGGAGCCGCGAAGGCGCTCGCCGTGTCTCTCGGTAAACCGATCTATGGCGTCAACCACCTCGTGGGCCACGTCGGTGCAGACGTGTTGCGCGAGGATGGTGGCGAAATCGAGCTCCCCACCGTCGCGCTCTTGGTGAGCGGCGGGCATACGTCACTGTTGCTCGTTCGAGACCTCATGTCGGACGTCGTCCTATTGGGTGAAACCATTGACGATGCGGCGGGTGAGGCGTTCGACAAGGTCGCACGGCTTCTGAGACTGCCATATCCGGGTGGCCCCCACATCGATCTGGTTGCGACCGACGGTGATCCCACCGCGATTCGCTTCCCGCGCGGACTGACGTTACCCAAAGACCTCATCGCCCACCGCTACGATTTTTCGTTCTCGGGGCTCAAGACCGCTGTCGCTCGGTATGTCGAGACGACCGAGGACCTCTCAATTGCCAATGTCGCTGCGAGTTTCCGCGAATCCGTCGCCGACGTGTTGACCAAAAAGGCAGTCGCTGCGTGTCTCGAACACAACGTCAGTCGATTGCTATTGGGAGGCGGAGTTGCGGCGAACGCACGAATCCGGGCTCTGGCGGCCGAGCGGTGCGCAGAGAACGGCATTGAATTGCGCGTTCCGCCCCTCAACCTCTGTACCGACAACGGTGCGATGATTGCAGCCCTTGGTGCGCACCTCGTTGCGCGAGGTGTCGCACCGTCGGACCTGGACTTCCCCGTGGATTCGACACTGCCCGTCGAAACCGTTCGCGTCTAGCGAACCCGTTCCGCCACAATCGCGACGCGACCGTCACCCGCCCGGGTCACGATCAGGGTCGCCGACCTCGACCCCTTCAACTTCAGTTTGGTTCGGAACGTCGCGGGATCGATGTCGACGCCACGTTTCTTGATCTCGAGCGTGCCGATTCCGGCGTTCCGGCAATACTGGGCAATTGCGCGAATATCGAGCGGCACGATGTCGATGACATGAAACGCTTGGGCAAAAGGGGTCTGAACGAGGGTGTCGCTCGACAAATAGGCGATCGACGAGGCGATGGTGTGTGCGCCGAGTTGTCGCGCGAGTGTCCCCAGCAGTTGGGCGCGGATGATTGCTCCGCTCGGGTCATAGACATATGCACCGACGTCACCGACCTCGACTACCGAGTCGGGTGCACTCGCGGTGAGTTCGGCGGACTCCGCACCTAAGATCAATGCGCTTCGGGCGATGTTTGGCCGGGCGAGTGTGCCGGTCCACACGACACATTCGACGGTGTCGCCGGAATCCTCGACCCACTGCGCCTCAACGCCATCGGGCAACAATTCGTGGGCGATGGCGGGTGACAATTTGATTCCGCTGGGGATCGTCTGCGCAACATCGAACACCCACTCGAGCGAGGGTGACCAGTCAACGGGATTCGACAGACGTTTGTCTTTCGAGCGACGAGCAGGGTCGAACCACAACGCACCGAACCGTGAAAGGTCGACGCTCTCGGCGTCACCCTGTTCGACGCTCGCATTGTCGAACGGAGCGAGGTTGTAGGTCGCGATTGCGGCGGTGGACTCGTCGCGATCGATTGCGACGACGCGCAGACCAAGTCCAGCCAGGGCGAGCGCGTCCCCCCCGATCCCGCAGCCTAGGTCACCCACGGTGACATCACCGAGGGTGCGAAAGCGCGCGGCGTGGTGGGCCGCGACGTCCAGTCGAGTCGCTTGCTGCAGGCCGTTCTCGGTGAAGAACATGCGTGCGGCGAAATCGCCGAACTTCGGTTTCGCTTGCACGCGAAGTCGGCGCTGCCGGAGAACAACGCGAGTCATCTCGGGAGAAACTCCTCGGTCTCGAAGAGCAGACACAGCCTGAACCACGCTGTCGGCCGCTCGGTAAGGCGGGAGACTTGCGAGCAACGTCAAGGCCTCACTGGTGAGGAGTAATTCGGCATCCGCGCGGTCCATGTGTTCATTCTCGCAGTTACTCACATTGGCACTCGCGTTTGGAGAGTGCTAATTCGCGCGGTAAACTGGGAACCGCACGCTACCGTGCGCTCACATCGTCCACAAAGGAAGAGGTCAACCGTGTCGGTCGCTATCAAGCCGCTCGAAGATCGCATTGTCATTCAGCAGCTTGCTGCTGAGCAGGTCACGTCGTCGGGAATTGTCATTCCTGATTCGGCCAAGGAAAAGCCCCAAGAGGGTGAAGTTGTTGCAATCGGCCCCGGCCGCATTGACGACAACGGAAACCGCGTTCCCCTCGATGTCACCGTCGGCGACGTCGTTCTGTACTCGAAGTACGGCGGAACCGAAATCAAGTACGACGGGGTCGAGTACCTCGTTCTCTCGGCTCGCGACGTGCTTGCGATTGTTAAGCGCTAACTAATCCCTCGGAAGGCTCCCGCGTTCGTCGCGGGGGCCTTCCGCGTTGGCGAGTAGGGTGAAACGGTGAGTACCCCTACCCGGACCAGCGGCGTTGTTGCCGGACTGAGTTCCTATTTCCTGTGGGGATTCCTCCCCCTGTACTTCGTCATTCTCGGAAGCACCGGCCCGTGGGAGATCGTGTCCTGGCGAATCCTGTGGTCGATTCTGTTCTGCGTCGGGATTCTTGTCGTGACGAAACAGTTCACCGCCACCGTGGCGCTGCTGCGGGACAGAAAAATCGTGCTGTACACCATCGCTGCCGGTGTTCTCATTTATGTCAACTGGCAGTTTTACATCATTGCCAATCTGACCGGACACATCGTGGAAGCCTCACTCGGTTATTTCATCAACCCGCTCGTCACCATCCTGCTGGGTGTGCTCGTGCTGGGGGAAAAACTCCGCCCGTTGCAGTGGGTGGCAATGGGGTTCGCTGCCGTTGCCGTCACAATCCTCGTCGCCGGGTATGGACAGATTCCCTGGTTCGCATTCATCCTCGCTGGCTCATTTGCCATTTATGGACTGGTGAAGAACCGCATCGGGGGGACGCTCAACGCGACCCAGAGCCTGACCTTCGAGACGATGTGGCTTGTCCCGGTCGCGGTCATCTTTGTTGCGATCGAAATCGCTGCCGGCACGCTCAACTTCGGTGCGCACGACCCCCTAAACACCGCGCTCCTCATCGGTCTCGGCCCCGTCACCGCTATCCCGCTTCTGCTCTTTGGTTTTGCCTCATCGCGGGTTCCACTGTCGTGGATGGGGTTCATGCAGTATGTCGCGCCGACACTGCAGTTCATCATTGGCGTTTTTGCTATGAACGAACCCATGCCACCCGTGCGGTTCATCGGTTTCGCGCTCGTGTGGGTTGGTTTACTCGCGCTTATCATCGACATGGCGCAACGAAATCGGCGTCGTACCGCCTGAAATCTTTGTCTACAGGGCACGGCGAGCGAGAATGTTGTCAATTTACGCGTTGCCCACTGTTAACGTCGATTTTGCATTTACCACGATGCATCGATAGCGTATACGCAAGCGGCGAATCGTCCGATTCGTTGTTCCATGAAAAAATCAAGGAGAAAAATGGGCGCATTTGCGAAGGCTTCAGCCTCCCGTAAGGTCGCAT
>JBEGPO010000167.1:0-2813 GCA_041181465.1 Actinomycetota bacterium
GGTCAGCGAGTTCCGCGTTCTTCCAGGCGTTGGCGTGGAAATAGTTCGTGACTCCGGCGAAAAACGCTTCGCGACCGACATAGGCGACGAGTTGCTTGAGCACCGAGCCGCCCTTGGCATAAGTGATTCCATCGAAGTTGATTTGGACGTCTTCAAGGTCGTTGATGGTCGCCACGATGGGGTGAGTGGACGGCAACTGGTCCTGGCGATACGCCCATGACTTTTCCGACACCTGGAACGTGGCCCACGCGTGCGTCCATTCGGTCGCTTCCGCAGTCGCAATCGTCGATGCCCATTCGGCGAATGATTCGTTGAGCCAGAGGTCGTTCCACCACTTCATCGTGACAAGGTCACCGAACCACATGTGCGCGAGTTCGTGCAAAATCGTGACCACTCGACGTTCGCGAACGGCGTCGGTGACCTTGGATCGGAACACGTAAACCTCGCAGAAGGTCACGCATCCCGCGTTCTCCATCGCGCCCGCGTTGAATTCGGGAACAAAGAGTTGGTCGTACTTCTCAAACGGATAGGGAACGGCGAACTCGCGTTCGAAGTATTCGAACCCCTTTTTGGTGATGTCAAAGATGTAGTCGAAATCGAGGAACTCGGCGAGAGACTGCCGAATGTAGATGCCCAAGGGGATCGTTCGTCCGTCGGACGAAGTGAGTTGATCGTGATGCGCGACGTACGGGCCCGCGACGATCGCCGTGATGTACGACGAAATCCGTGGGGTCTGCGGGAAGGTCCACGTCGCCGATGCTCTGTCGACGACGGGAGTGGGGGTGGGAGAGTTCGACACGACAACCCAGTCAGTGGGCGCGACAACCTCGAAGTCAAAGGTCGCCTTGAGGTCCGGTTGTTCGAACGCAGCAAAGACTCGTCTCGAGTCAGGTACTTCGAACTGGGAATACAAATACACCTTGTTGTCGACGGGGTCGACAAACCGGTGGAGCCCTTCGCCCGTGTTGACGTAAAACATGTCCGCGTCAACAACGAGAACGTTCTCGGCGGCGAGATTGTCGAGTCGGATTCGAACACCGTCCGACACGGTCCCCGGATCGAGGTCCACACCATTGAGTGTCACACCGAGAACCTTTGCGGTGATGGCATCGATAAAGGTGGACGTGCCCGGTTCTGCGCCGAACGCCACGGTTGTGTTCGAGCGGAACGTCGTATCAGAGGTCGTCAGATCAAGGCGAACCGCGTAGGACTCTGTTCGAATGACGCTTGCACGTTCTATCGCTTCGACGCGGGTTAGGTTTTCTCCGGGCATGTTGGCTCCTTCATGTGCACAGTGCTCATCAAATCTAACGCCCCCACGGAACGTCAAAGGCACAAAATAATTGTGAGCCCTCGAGAAGCCCCGCGAAGGCACCGAGTGGTTGACTCGATTGGTCGAAACACGGTTTTGCGCAACACCGTGACCTGCAGCGGTAGTGCGTTCTGGAAAGAAAAAGCGTCTGACGATACTGACGTGCTTTAGTCAATCAGGGTCGTAAACCCGAGAGTGGCCAGTTCGTCAAACAGAAAAGGTCCGAGCGTTTTTCCGAAAATTGCCGTGATGTGGCGGGAGTCCCGGTAAACGCTCACGCCACCGATGACGAGGGGGCAGGTTGAGTGGTCGCAATAGATTTCGCTGAAATCGATTGTGTCGAGACCAAGTTCTTGTGCGACATCAAAAGCGTAGTCGTCGAATTCAAAACCTTTCCCACGCGACATCACACAACCACTCGCGTCGTCGCGGTTGTAGTTCACGCAATTCCGTTCGTTCTCTCCGACTCCCGGATTGTCTTTGACGACGACGAATCGCACACCGTGTGAGGCAAGATCCGAGTAAGTGGCCTCGAAATCCGCTCGCTCTGTGGGGTCGGGAATTCGGCGAGGATGGTCCACCGATTGAACCAAAATCGCAAAGGCAAACTCGCCCGCCAGTAAGCGATTTCGCACGATGTCGTTACGTTTGGTGCAGAGGCCTCCTCGCCCAACCACGAACGGGCAGGCGTTCAGAAAAAAGGCGTGAACGGCAACGCCGAGGCGCTTGCCGACGTCATCCCACGCCACCCAGAGCGCCTTCGCATGTGAATCTCCAACCACCACCACCGCGTTTGGAGCATTCACGTCACCGAGGATGCAGTCGAAATAGTTTTCATTGATCAGAGGGACACAGGTCGGTGTCTCGGGAGGAAATGATGGGAGGGAAAATGTGTCGAAGAGGACTTCCGTCGAGGGCGGACATTCGAACACCGCAGCGCCTGCGCCGTCACAGAATGGCTGCACCGGCGGATGCGTGGGCGTGACGATATCGGTGGATGGGACAGAGGGCGTCGGAATCAGATTGGCCGCACTCGCCGCGTCCAGGCCTTTCGTCGCGTTGTCCGTTGCGACCGTCGTTCCGACGATGAGAAGTACGGTCAGCGAAGCGGAAATGGTCGCGAGAAAGATTGGCCGACGAATCACGGCCGCCGTCGTCGAACGGAATGGCTGCTCGATGAACCGAAAACTGAGCGCCGATACGACGACGATCAGACCGAGCGCGGTGACCTTGGGAAAAAACGTGAGGTCAGCGCCAATAACCGTCGGCGCCATAATCAGGATCGGCCAGTGCCAAAGGTAAGCGGAGTAAGACCGGTCACCCAACCACCTGAGCCCCGAAACTGCTCTCGCCACTATCGGGAAACGGAAAGTTGTCATTGGTGCCGCTGCGATGATCACAATTCCGGTACCGATGACGGACGGCAGAACTCCTAGCCCGGGCACCGCGTTTTCCAGCCCTGGCACGAACGTCACTCCGATGATGACAATCCACGCACCGA
>JBEGPO010000168.1:0-6756 GCA_041181465.1 Actinomycetota bacterium
CTGCAGGTCGCACGAAAGCTCGGCATCGAGTATCGCGAGGGCTTCTACAAAAACCGTTACGTCGGCCGAACGTTCATCATGCCGGGGCAAGAAGAACGCCGAAAGGGAGTCAAGCAAAAGCTCAATGCGATGCCGTCCGAGTTCAAGGGCAAGAACGTCCTCATCGTCGACGACTCGATCGTGCGCGGCACGACCTCACGCGAGATCGTGGACATGGCGCGCAACGCTGGCGCGAACTCGGTGACGTTCACGTCGGCGGCACCGCCGGTTCGCTTTCCCCACGTCTACGGCATCAACATGCCGAGCCGGGCCGAGCTCGTTGCCGCTGGCCGCAAGATTCCCGAGATTGCAAGCGAAATCGGTGCCGACCACCTCATCTATCAAGAGGTCGCCGATATGCAGAGTGCGATTCTCGAGGGTAGCGCCGTTTCGGCACTAGAAATGTCGTGTTTTTCGGGCGACTACGTGACGGGAACCGTCACCCCCGAATACCTGCGTTGGGTTGAAGAAAACCAGTCGTCCTAGCTTTTCGGTTTGCGCAGCTTTGTTGCGCGTTCCTTCGTTTCAGTAATTTCGGCAACGCCCCGTGATGATTTCGTCATTCGATCGAGGAACACTCCAACCAGTCCTCCGAGAATAAGCCCGATGGCGAATCCGAAGAGCGCGAAGAATCCGAAGGTCGGCATGACGCCCACAGCCGGGTCAACGGGTGTTGCAACCGTGATGAGGGCGGCGATGATGATTCCGACGAAGGCCCCCGTCATCATGAACGACCAGATTCGAGGAGCGCGGCGGATGGTGACGTCGGTTTTCGGCATGGTTCTATTCTCGCAGTGCCGTCAAGGGCACGAGTTCGGCGAGCGTCGCGCGGGTCCCCGATGCGCGGACGGCACCGCGATCGACGGCCGCGCCCCAGGACTCGGCACCAACAGCGAGCGCCACGAGCGTGTTTGCATCCAGCTCGATGACGTTGGGCGGGGTACCGCGTGTGTGTCCGAGTCCTTCGACAATCTGGACCGCCCCGTGTGGGGGTACTCGCACCTCGACGGATTTACCCGGCGCGATGCGCGCGAATTCCTGCAGGATGAACCTCACGGCGATCGCCGTCGTGTCGCGATCCGCAGAGCCACCTCGAACATCGGCGATGGCAGCTCGGCCACGCTCGGAGTCGATTCGGGGAAGAGGCACGCCCAACACGCTAGCAGCGGCAAAGGTAGTGTTTTCACGTGAAGATACTCGTGATTGGGTCCGGTGCCCGAGAGCACGCCATCGTCAACGCCCTCCTGCGTGACGAGGCCTCTCACGAGATTGTGGTTGCCCCCGGAAACGCTGGAATCGCCGATGTGGTCGAGACGGTGTCGCTCAACACGACCGATGGTCCGCTCATCGCCGACTATGCCTCGGGACAGGGTGTCGAACTTGTCATCGTTGGCCCAGAGGCGCCCCTCGTCGCCGGTGTCGCCGATGAACTTCGTGCGGCGGGTGTCCCCGTGTTCGGGCCAGACAAGGCGGCCGCGCAAATCGAGGGCTCTAAGGAATTCGCGAAAGAAATCATGAATGCGGCCCGCGTACCGACAGGTCGATCGATGTCGGCAACGACCACGGCCGAGGTCGAAACCGCTCTCGACGAATTCGGTCCCCCCTATGTCGTCAAGGCGGACGGGCTCGCGGCCGGCAAGGGCGTCATCGTTACAGTCGACCGCACCGCGGCCCGTGATCACGCCGAGTTCTTCATTCACCAAGGTCCGGTCCTCATTGAGGAGTTCCTCGACGGCCAGGAAGTGTCGCTGTTCGTCCTGTCGGACGGGGACGCGGTGGTTGCCCTGTCACCCGCGCAGGATTACAAGCGAGCGTTCGATAACGACGAAGGCCCGAACACGGGAGGCATGGGCGCGTATTCACCATTGCCGTGGCTGCCCGAGGGATTCGTCGACGAGGTTATAGAAACAGTTGCTCAGCCAACAATTCGCGAGATGTCTCGGCGAGGTACCCCTTTCGTCGGGCTGCTCTACTGCGGGCTGATTGTCACCTCCAAAGGCGTTCGCGTTATCGAATTCAATGCACGACTGGGCGACCCCGAGACGCAGGTTGTGCTCGAACTTCTTGAGTCGTCACTCGCCGACCTGCTGCTGGCAACCGCGACCGGGCGACTCGCGTCGGTGCCCGAACCCGTGTTCGCCGATGATGTCGCGGTGACCGTCGTTCTCGCAAGTGAGGGTTACCCCGAGTCACCTGAAACCGGCAGACCAATTCTGGGGTTGGCCGACGCGCTCGAGGTTCCCGGAGTGTCAATCGCGCATGCGGCCACCGCCCGCGATGGCAACGGATTCGTGTCGACCGGCGGACGAGTGCTGTCTGTCATCGCCCGCGGCGCCGATTTCACCGACGCCCGTCGGCGCGTCTATATGGCTCTCGACCGCATCACACTCGACGGTTCACACTTCCGCACCGACATCGCCGAACGAGTCGCCGAATGAGTGTTCCGGGGTGGCGTCACGTCTATTCCGGAAAAGTCCGCGATCTGTATATTCCCGAAACAGAGTCCGCCCTCGAATCGTCACCGTCGATGCTGCTCGTCGCGAGCGATCGTGTGTCAGCATTCGATCACGTTCTTGAGCCGGGCATCCCGAACAAGGGCACTCTCTTGACCACGCTGTCCCGCTGGTGGTTCGACCAGTTGGCCGAATTCCCCAATCATCTTCTGGAAATTGATGCGCCTGTTGACGTCACCGACCGCGCGATGGTCGTTCGCACGCTGAACATGATTCCCGTGGAATGTGTCGTCCGCGGTTACCTCGCCGGAAGCGGATGGGCCGAATACCAGGAATCGGGAACCGTGTGCGGAATCCCGCTCCCCGCTGGAATGTCAAAGGGGGACAGGCTGCCCGAACCGCTTTTTACCCCCGCGTACAAGGCCCCACTAGGCGAACACGACGAGAACATTTCCTTCGAGCAGACCGTCGAGCTCGTCGGAGCGGACACCGCTCGTGAACTGCGCGACTTGAGCCTCGCGATATTCCGCCGAGCGAGCGACATCGCCGAGGCGAAGGGGCTGATCCTCGCCGACACCAAATTCGAATTTGGCCTCAATCGTGACACCGGTGAATTGACGTTGTGCGACGAAGTACTCACCTCGGATTCGAGCCGGTACTGGGACGCAACGACGTATGCCGATGGTGGTCCGAACCGGCTCGATTCCTTTGACAAACAAATCGTGCGCGATTGGCTGTCGGCGAACTGGGACAAGACCGGCACACCGCCCGTTTTGCCCGAGGGGATTGTCGCGCGGGCTGCAGAACGATACCGCGAGCTCATTTCGCGGTTAACGTCAGTCGTTTAGCGGCGGCCGCCGCGAGGGCTCCCGTCGGGCGTGATGCGCGCGAATAGACTGAAGACAGAATTCGCCCAGGAGTCGAGGAGTGAGAGTGCCGAAAGTCATCGTCGAGGTAATGCCGAAAGAAGTTGTGCTCGACCCGGCTGGTAAGGCCACGGCACGTGCGCTGCAACGCTTTGGCGACGGAGAAATCACCGACGTTCGCATCGGCAAGCGCTTTGAAATCACCATCGAGGGCGAGGTCACACCGAAACTCCTTGAGCACATCGAGGAGGTCGCCAAGGACGTCCTGTCGAACGACGTCATCGAAGACGTCATCTCGATTCGCGTGGCGGACTAACGTGCGCGTCGGCGTCATCACGTTCCCCGGGTCGCTCGACGACCGCGACGCTCTGCGCGCCATCCGTCTTGCTGGCGGTGACCCCGTTGCTCTCTGGCACGGCGACAACGAGCTGCACGGCGTCGACGCCATCGTCCTGCCCGGCGGTTTTTCGTACGGCGACTACCTGCGCTGTGGCGCGATTGCTGCCCACTCACCTATCATGAGTGCGGTCGTCGATGCGGCCAACAAGGGAATGCCCGTGCTCGGCATTTGCAACGGCTTCCAGACCCTTGTCGAGGCGCACCTTCTCGCTGGCGGACTCATTCGTAATGACCACGGCACGTTCATTCGTCGCGACCAGAAACTTCGAGTCGAGAACGTCGACACCGTCTGGACGGGTGGCTATACCCAGGGCCAAGAAATCACCATTCCGCTGAAAAACGGCGAGGGCGGGTTCATCGCGGACGACGAGACGCTGAAACAACTCGAGGGTGACGGGCTCGTCGCGTTCCGCTATCTCGAGGTCAACCCCAACGGGTCTCTCAACGACATTGCGGGGTTGCGCAACGCACGCGGCAACGTCGTCGGGCTCATGCCACACCCAGAACACGCCGTCGAACCCGGATTCGGCCCTGACACTCCCGCCGCGATGTCGTCCGGAACGGACGGGCTCGCCGTGTTCCAGTCGGTTCTCGCCGCCACCGTTCTCTCGTGACCAGGAGCCATCGTGACTGAACTAATTCCCGACACCGTCGAGAACGCCGCCGCAACCCCCGCGAAGGACCAGCCATACGACCTGCTCGGGCTCAAGCCCGATGAATACCAACAGATCCGGGACATCCTCGGCCGTCGTCCGACGAGCGGCGAATTGGCGATGTACTCGGTCATGTGGTCGGAACACTGTTCCTACAAGTCATCGAAGGTCCACCTGCGCCAGTTCGGCGAGAAGGTCACCGAGGCGATGACCAAAAACCTCATGGTCGGAATGGGCGAAAACGCCGGCGTTGTCGATATCGGTGAGGGCTGGGCGGTGACGTTCAAAATCGAGAGCCACAACCACCCGTCGTACATCGAACCGTTCCAGGGCGCCGCGACCGGCATCGGGGGAATTGTTCGCGACATCATTTCGATGGGTGCTCGCCCCGTAGCGGTCATGGACGCGCTGCGATTCGGTGCGATCGACCATCCCGATACGAGTCGTGTCGTCAACGGTGTCGTGGGCGGTATCTCGTTCTACGGGAACTGTCTCGGTTTGCCAAACATCGGAGGCGAGACCTGGTTCGATCCCGTCTATCAGGCGAACCCGCTCGTCAACGCGCTGGCGGTTGGAGCCTTGCGTCACGAAGACCTTCACCTCGCGAACGCGAAGGGCGTGGGTAACCTCGTCGTCTTGTTCGGGGCTCGGACGGGCGGTGACGGAATCGGCGGAGCATCAATCCTCGCCTCGGATACGTTCGCCGAGGGCGGTCCAACCAAACGTCCAGCTGTTCAGGTGGGCGACCCGTTCGCCGAAAAGGTGCTCATCGAGTGCTGTCTCGAGTTGTTCGCGGGTGATTGTGTTGAGGGCATTCAGGACCTCGGTGCTGCCGGAATCTCGTGTGCGACGAGCGAACTCGCATCAAACGGTGACGGCGGAATGTTCATCACTCTCGACAACGTGTTGTTGCGCGACCCAACATTGACTGCCGAGGAAATCCTCATGTCCGAGAGCCAAGAACGCATGATGGCGATTGTTCGCCCCGACAAAATTGACACCTTCCTCGCGGTTACGACCAAATGGGATGTCGAAGCCAGTGTCCTCGGTGAAGTGACGGATTCCGGTCGCCTCATCATCGAATGGAAGGGTCAGACGATCGTCGACGTCGACCCCCGTACGGTTGCGATTGACGGTCCGGTATACGACCGCCCGATGGAATATCCCGCGTGGCTCGACGCACTGCAGGCGGATTCGCCGGCGAAGTTCGCGCGCGCGACCGACGGCGATGAATTAAAAAATCAGTTTCTCACCGTTCTCGGGTCGCCGAACGAGGCCGACACCGACTGGATCACGAACCAGTATGACTATTACGTCATGGGCAACACGGCGCTGCACACCCCCGACGGTGCCGGAATGATTCGGATCGACGAAGTGAGTGGTCTTGGGGTAGCGCTCGCTACGGATGCAAACGGGCGTTATTGCCAATTGGATCCTTACGTCGGCGCACAACTCGCCCTGGTCGAGTCGTATCGCAACGTTGCGTCGAGCGGCGCGACACCCCTCGCGGTGAGCGATTGCCTGAATTTCGGTTCTCCCGAAAACCCCGAGGTGATGTGGCAGTTTGCCCGTGCCGTCGAAGGACTCGCGGACGGCTGCCTCGAACTTGGAATTCCCGTCACTGGTGGAAACGTGTCGTTCTACAACCAGACCGGCGATGTTCCCATCCACCCGACACCCGTCGTCGCTGTCATGGGGTCGATCGACAACGTTGCGCGACGACTGCCGTCCGGTTGGCAGGACGAAGGTGAAAACCTGTACCTGTTGGGCGTCACGGCCGACGAACTGGGCGGATCGGCATGGGCGGGTTCCGTGCACGACCACCTCGGTGGCATCCCGCCGCACGTTGATTTCACCGCGGAAAAAGATCTCGCTGGGCTTCTCGGGGCCGCCGCTCACGAAGGAATCGTCACCTGCGCAGTCGACCTCGGAACGGGCGGGTTCATTCGCGCGGTTGCGGACGGCGTCTTGCGTTTCGGTGTCGGAGCCCGCGTCTGGATTGACGAGATTGTCTCTCGTGACGGGATCGACGCAACCGCTGCCTTGTTTTCCGAGACCCAAGCCCGTGCCCTCGTGTCCGTCGCCCGCGAAGACGACGTCAAGTTCCGCGGCCTCTGCGACGGTCGCCACGTTCCCGTCTTGCGTGTCGGTGTTACCGACAAGCGATCGGGCGAACTAGAAGTTCAAGGGCTGTTCTCGATTGAAATCGACCAAATGCGTTCTGTGCACCGCGGTACTCTCCCCGCCCACTTCGGGCCGGTCGTCGGGGGCTAGCCCTGTGTGCACTGTGCAATCGTGACGGTGCCCCGCGTTAGCCTTAACCACAACGGAGGACCAACATGATTG
>JBEGPO010000169.1:0-5974 GCA_041181465.1 Actinomycetota bacterium
CAAATAACGGCGTCTGTCCGCGGGCCTCGACGGCGTCAAGAAGTTCGAGCGGGTGGCTGTAGGCATACGGAGGAACCGCCAACGCGATGCCCTGATGCACCGAGTTCTCGCCACACAAGCGGTCCATCTCGGGACGCATGATCTCGAGTATCGCGATGCCCTTTTTTGTGGCGAGCGAGAGCGTCTCTTTGACACGATCGTCGAATTCGACCCGCGAGGCGATGTACAGGGTCGTTGCCGGAACGTTCGTGCGAAGCGCTTCCAAGACGGAGTTGCGGCCGTTGATGATTTCGTTGTCGCTGTCCTTGCCTCGACGAACCGTCTTCTGCGGAGCCTTCGAACCCGTCTTACCGAATCGTTCGCGCGCCTCGGTCAATCGATCTTGCGCAATCTTGCGCTTTCCCGCGGGATGCCAGGTCCGGTCCTCGGCTTTGGGCGTGGGTCCTTTGCCTTCAAGGGAACGGCGCTGTTTACCACCGGATCCCTTGAGTGGGCCTTTTTTAGCTTTTGCGGCTCCTGGTCGTCCTGGCTTAACCATTGTTGATGCTCCATCGGGTTGTGTCGGCGCCGTCTTCCAGCGTGATTCCCGCGGCGTCGATGTCGTCGCGAATCCTGTCGGCCGTCTGCCAATCTTTGTCCGCGCGGGCACGGTTGCGTTCTGTGATGAGACGGTCAATGAGTGTTCCCAGCGCCGCGTGGGTCGCATCGTTCGAGTCTGTCGCGACGGTCAACCCAAGGATGCTCAGCATCGCCGCGACCTCGTTGGCACGGGCGAGAACCGACACGGGATCAGATGCATCGATGGCGGTGTTCCCCGCGCGAACGGTGTCGTGCAGGACGGCCAGCGCGGCCGGAACCGCGAGGTCATCATCCATGGCGGCGGCAAATGCGGCGGGAACCTCAGGGACGGCGACGACCAGGTCAGCGGTCCGTCGCGCAAACCCGCGAATTCGGTCCCACGCGGCGGCGGCTTCCGCGAGCGACCCATCGTGGACGTCCATCGTCGAGCGGTAATGCGGTGCGAGGAGGAAGTAGCGAGCCGTCGCCGAATCGGTCTGCGACAACAATTCTTCGGCACCCATCACGTTTCCGACCGATTTAGACATCTTCTGCCCGTTCATCGTGACAAGACCGTTGTGAAGCCACGTCGAGGCAAATTCATCTCCGGCTGCGCGCGACTGTGCGAGCTCGTTTTCATGGTGCGGGAATCGGAGGTCAAGCCCACCGCCATGAATGTCAAAACCAGTCCCGAGATAGCGGGTTGCCATGGCGGAACACTCAAGGTGCCAACCGGGCCGACCGGCGCCCCACGGGGATTCCCATGATGCGGTTGCGGGCTCGGAACCTTTACGGCCTTTCCACAGCGCGAAGTCGCGGGGATCTTTCTTCCCGCGCTCGGAATTGGCCTCATCCGATTCGACCTCGTCGGGCGACTGTCGCGTCAGTTGGCCGTAGTCCGGCCACGACCCGACAGAGAAATACACATCCCCTGATCCATCCTCGGCGGCATACGCATGCCCACGGTCAATCAATCGAGCGATAAGCGTGACCATGTCCCCGATGTGGCCCGTCGCGCGCGGCTCCGCGGTCGGGGGCAGGATTCCCAGCGCCGACGCTGCGCTGTCAAATTCGCGCTCGATGCGGGCGGCGAGCGCCCACCACTCTTCTGCACCGCCAACCGCGAGAATCTTGTCGTCAATATCGGTGACGTTTCGGACGAGCGTTACGGTGAAACCCCGATAGCTGAACCAGCGACGCCACAGGTCATACACGAGCGCGCTGCGAAGGTGCCCGATGTGCGGCGCGGACTGAACCGTCGGTCCGCACACGTAGATACCCACCTGGCCGGGCGCGCGCGGTTCGAAATCGCGCAAGGATTGCGAGACGGTATCGAACAGACGTATGGGCACTAGCCCATGTTACCGAGCGTTATCGAGCAGCGACGTGAGCGATGGCGATGGCGGTGATTCCCTTGCCTTCACCGGTGAAGCCCAATCCGTCTGTCGTCGTGGCGCTGACCGACACGGGAACCCCGAGGATGCCGGCGAGTGTGTCCTCGATTTCGACCCGCCGCGGACCGATTTTTGGTCGGTTTCCAACGATCTGAACGGACGCCGATCGAGGCGCTAATCCTATTTCTGCGAGTTTGTCGAGTGCCCCGCGAAGAAACACGTCACCGCGAGCACCCGAATATCGGGGGTCATCCGTCCCAAAGACCGTACCGATGTCCCCGAGCCCCGCGCCCGAAAGCAGGGCGTCGCAGAGTGCGTGGGCGACCGCATCGCCGTCCGAATGACCGGACAGACCCGTTTCGCCTGGCCACTCGAGGCACCCCAACCAGAGCGGTGCCGAATCGCCGAACGCATGGGTATCGGTTCCGAGTCCGACCCGAATCGACCCGGCATACGACGCGAGGTCGGCTTCAACCGTGATCTTGTGTGAACGTTCGTCTCCGGCAACCGTTCGAACGGTTCCCCCAATCCCGCGCCAGATGCTCGCGTCGTCCGTGAAGTCTCCGACCGAGCCGGCGATGGCCGCAGCGTAGTCAGCGCTGGGGAAACCCTGCGGGGTTTGAACACGATAAAGACGCGCGCGCTCGGTGTTGTCCGTCACGATTCCGTCATCGGCAACAACGATCGTGTCCGCGACGGGCAGCACTGGAACGGCACCGTCGTTGGTTTTCACAACAGAGGCAATCACGCGGTCGAAAACGTCGATCGGCGCGCCGTACCGGGCAACATCGTGAATCAGCACGACGTCAACAGCCGGCATCGCGGCCATCGCGCATCGAACACTGTCCGTGCGGGTTTCGCCGCCCGCGACGACCGTCGCGTCGACCCCCACAGCGTCGACGATGGCGGCAACGGCGTCGAGGTGCGCCGGTGGACCCGCGATTACCAGCGCGGCCGGGTTGACGCCCCGAACAACCTCGAGCGCTCGTGCGAGCACGCTAGTTCCGTCGAGTTCGACAAATGCCTTAGGAATTCCGCGACCAAGCCTCACGCCCGAACCGGCCGCAACGATGACGATTCCGACCGTTGGCATGAGTGCTTAAGAGGCGAGGACCTCGTCGAGACGGTTCGAGGCGCGTTCCTCGTCCGTCTTTTCGGCGAGGGCGAGTTCCGAAATGAGAATCTGACGGGCCTTGGCAAGCATGCGCTTTTCGCCGGCCGACAGTCCGCGATCTTGTTCGCGGCGCCACAGGTCACGAACGACCTCGGATACCTTGATGACGTCGCCCGATGCGAGCTTTTCGAGGTTCGCCTTGTAGCGACGCGACCAGTTGGCGGGCTCTTCGACGATCGGGTCGCGAAGGACACCAAAAACGAGCTTGAGCCCTGCCTTGTCGATGACGTCACGAACACCGACGTCTTCGACTTTGCTTTCGGGAACCATGATTTCGAGGTTGCTCTGGGAAACCTGAAGTTTGAGGAACTTCTGCTGTTCGCCCTGAAAATCACGAGTGGTAATTGCGATAATTTTTGCCGCACCGTGGTGGGGGTAAACGACGGTTTCTCCGACTTTGAATGCCATGTAGTTGGTTCTCCTTTAGCAGAACTTCGATTTTACCACAGAGCACCGCCCCGAATCTTCCCACGAGGTGACGTTGTCCGCTCCGCTAGACTGAGTGAGGAATTACCGCCCCACTCGATAAGGATTTGTCGTGAACATTCGCGCCCTCGCCACTACGACCCTCGCCGCAACGTTGCTTCTGGGCACCGCCGGCTGTGGCATCTTTGTCGACACCGCAACCCTGAATCCCTATTCCGCGAGCGACGGACTCAACGTCGATGTCGGCGGGCTTCAATTGCGCAACGTGCTCGTCATCACGGACGAGTCGGGCGATGCCTCGCTGGTTTTCACGATCGTCAACGATACGACGAATGTGCAGTATCTCACCGTTGAACTCCGGACCGACACCCCCGTCGACCTCACCATTGTCGCCAACGAGGGCCTCACCAAGGTCGGTCTCGCGGACGGCAACCCCGCCATCGCAACCGGCACCGCTCTCAAAGCCGGTCAGTACGTTGACATCTATTTTCAGTACGGCGGACAAGACGGAGTGACGATGGCGATACCCGTTCTCGACGGCTCGCATTCGCTCTATGCTCCGTACGCACCGTCGTTGTTCGTTCCAGAACCAGTAGTCACTCCCTCGGCGACTCCGTCCCCCACTCCCGAGGGCTAGTAGATTCCTAAGTCTTCCCCTGGTTCGCCACGGCGGCCGCGCCGGCTGCTGCTGCCTCTGGGTCCAGGTATGTGCCCGCGCCGATTGGCTTCAAGTCGTCGTCGAGAGCGTAAACCAGCGGGATTCCCGTTGGGATATTCAGATCGGCTATGTCGTCGTCGCTGATTCCATCAAGGTGTTTGACGAGTGCGCGAAGCGAATTTCCGTGAGCCGTGACCAACACGGTCCTGCCCGCACGGAGGTCAGGTGCGATGTCACTTGTCCAGTACGGAAGCATGCGGTCAATCACGAGAGATAGCGATTCTGTGCGCGGAAGGTCCTTCCCGAGATCGGAGTATCGCTCGTCGTGTGCCTGCGAAAATTCGGAGTTGTCATCCAGTGCCGGCGGCGGAACATCGAATGAGCGTCGCCACAACTGGAATTGCTCCGCTCCGAACTCTTGGAGGGTCTGCGCCTTGTCGAGTCCTTGAAGCGCTCCGTAGTGACGCTCGTTGAGTCGCCACGAACGCTTCACCGGAATCCAGAGACGGTCAGCCGTGTCCAGGGCGATGTTTGCCGTCTGAATCGCACGCGACAGAACGCTCGTATACAGAACGTCGGGCTTCAATCCACTCTGCGCGAGAAGTTCACCGGCGCGCGTCGCCTCGACCACACCCTGCTCCGACAACCGAACGTCGACCCAACCCGTGAAGAGATTCTTCTGGTTCCAGATTGAGTTCCCGTGTCGAAGCAAAATCAGCGTGTGAGTCATGTTCATTAGCCTAACGAGCCAGAATGGTGGGGTGGTAGTCGGACGAATCACCCGCGGAACGACGGGCACGAACCGCCTTCGGCGCGCCGACCGATGGCTCGCCCGTCACCCACGATTCCGTGGGATGCACGACCCGCTCGTCATCGATCTCGGTTACGGCGCAATGCCACACACGACACTCGAATTGGCTGACCGCCTCGCGAGCGTCCAGCCCGGGCTTCGCGTTATCGGAATCGAAATCGACCCCGAACGAGTCGCCACCGCACAATCCAGCGCGACCGATCGGGTCTCGTTCATTCGTGGCGGTTTTGAAATTCCGCTTCCCGGGAATCGCACGGCAGACATGATTCGTGCCTTCAACGTTCTGCGCCAATACGACGAGCCAGAGGTCGCCGAGATATGGGCGCGAGTTCAAACCCGTTTATCGCCAGACGGAATTTTCCTCGACGGGACGTGCGACGAAATCGGTCGCGTGGCGACGTGGGTCTCACTCGGTGCGAACGGGCCCGAGTCGTTCACCGTCGCTCTTCGGTTGGCGGAATTGGAATTTCCCAGCATCGCAGCCGAGCGGCTAGTGAAAGCGCTGATTCATCGAAACGTCGAGGGTGAAGCAATCCACCGTTTCCTCGGGGACCTCGATCGACACTGGGCGGTCTCGGCGCCACTTCAGGTCTATTCCCCGAGTCAGCGTTGGATCGCGACGGTTCGAGCGATGAAAGAGTCGGGTTGGCCGGTTCAGGGAACTACCGCCGCGTGGCGTCTCGGCGAGATTACGGTCGACTGGGACGCAGTCGCTCCGCGGCGGTAGCGCCCGCGCTGGGCGGAACAAGAACCTGCTGGGTGGCGGTCAACGGATGGTCATCGTGGACGACGCTCAATACCGCCGTGACGTCCACGTTTCGCTTGATAACCGCGAGCGCCACGGGCCCGTCTTCGAAGTGGTTTCCGGCGGTGGTGACCCTACCGACCAGGTCGCCCCCCGCCCAGACTGGGTCGGATGCCTCAACGAAGACGGAATCCGAACCGTCCAGGTG
>JBEGPO010000170.1:0-11431 GCA_041181465.1 Actinomycetota bacterium
CCGCGAGGAAGGCTCTGACGTTCCGTTCGATTCGCGTTCCGAGCAGGTGCGCGGTCATGAGCGGGGTGTCGGCCGAGTGAGAAGTGATGACGCACCGCGGCATCTGCCACAACGGATGATCGGCCGGGAGAGGCTCTGGGTCACTGACATCGAGCCCCGCACCCCAGAGCTGATCGGCTTTGAGCGCCGCCACGAGCGCGTCCTGATCGAGCAGAGCACCCCGAGCGATGTTGACCAGCACAGCGTGGCGCGGCAGAAGGGACAACTCGGTTGCACCAATGATGTGATGGGTCTCGGCGGTCGCCGCTGCCGCCAGAATCAGCACATCGGCAGACGGCAACACGGCGTGCAATTCGTGTGCCGTTACCGTGTGGGTCGCTCCCGGGAGTGGCTCGTTTGTTCGTCGAACAACTGTGGTGGTGACACGGAAAGGCTCGAGAAGTCGAAGCAGTTCGGTTGTGATTCCGCCCGCGCCCAGAATGACCACGTGGTTGCCGAAGAGCGACAATCCGGTTCGCTCTTTCTGCCACGCGGCGTCTCGTGATTTTGAGGGCAACTCCCGCTGTAACGCAAGCGCGAGCGCGAACGCGTGTTCCGCCACCGGTTCGGCATACGAGCCCTTCGCCGACGTGAAAACAGGGGCGGTCTCGTGGTCAATCGCGGCAAAAATGTCCCGAAAACCATCAACGCCGGCCCACGGCAACTGCACCCAGTCGATTCCGGGGTGGCTCTCCACGATTTGGGTCAACTCGTCAGCGCGCTTTTCGCTGAGCCACACCAGTCCTCGCGTGTCCTCCGACAACGGGGAAACCGTTCCTCCGCCCGCTTCGACCGCAGCAACGAACATTGCGTTCTGCATCGGTTCGACGGCAATCGGGCCAGGGATCGGGGATCGGTGAGGAGCAGTCGGTGACGAGCCGGGCAGGTCACGGTGCTGCTCAGGGCGATCGGGGGCGATAGGCACGACGTTATTCGACCTTCAGGGTACGGCGACGCATCTCGAGTTCCGAAATGCGTTGTTGCAACACGCCGTGCTCGGGATCGCCGTCGGGAGTGCGTTGCAGGACGCTGTGCAGTTCATCGCGTTGGCGGATGATGTCGGCCTCAATCAGAGCGGATGCGACATCGACCACATAGGTGGCGATGTTGACGCTCGTGCGTCGCTCCTCTTCCGCGACACGGGCGATAACCGCCGCATCGTCTTCGATTCGCGACTTGGCGATGGTGACTCGCCTCACCGGGATGTCCACCATGGCGAGTTCCGACACGAGCGGGCGCAATTCCTCGCCAGCCTCGTCGATTACCCGCGATATCCAATTCGGGGATGCGAAATCTGAGAACACGGTCACCATCGCGCTGCGAATGCGACTGAGCGAAGGGTTGGTGAAGTGGCACGCAACGATGTCCCCCGCGCGGGACAGCCCAATGAGTTCGGGGTATCGGAGCAGCGCCACGATGACATCACGTTCGCGTTTGGCGTTGACGTCCGTGCCCAGGGACGCAAACGATCCGATCGAAGCGTGCTCTTTGTCGACCTCGACGACAACCCGCAAGCCCCCGGCACGCATCGCGGCACGAACGTCGGCGGGTTCAACACCGAGCCAACCGGAGACAACCCGAATATACCCGTCAATCATCGAGCGGTCCTTGATTCCCATGATGATCGGCGCGACTGCGCGTGTCGCGTGGACACGACCCTCGACCGTCGATAGGTCAAAGCCCGCAATTGTTCGGCGAATGATGAATTCGAACAGCGGCGTCTTGGTCTCGAAGATTGCAGCCAGCGCCGCGTCCCCGCGTTGCTGCCGCAGATCGGACGGGTCGAGACCGTCCGGGGCCACAACGACGAAGGTGTTCGCCACGAATTTGGAGTCTTCGGCGAACGCTTTGGACGCCGCTTTCTGGCCCGCTTCATCGGGGTCAAAAGTGAAAATGACCTCACCGCGACTGCGAGAGTCTCCTGCATCGATGTCGCCCAGTACACGCCGGATGAGAGAGACGTGGTCGCTTCCGAACGCAGTTCCACACGTCGCCACCGCCGTCGTGATACCGGCAAGATGACAGGCCATGACGTCGGTGTACCCCTCGACGACAACAACCTTGCGGTCCTTGGAAATGTTGCGCTTCGAGAGGTCAAGTCCGTACAGCACTTTCGCCTTGTGATACACGGGAGTCTCGGGGGTGTTGAGGTATTTAGGGCCGTTGTCGTCATCTCGAAGGCGACGGGCGCCGAATCCGATGGTTGCACCCGTCACATCGCGAATCGGCCAGACGAGTCGGCCGCGAAAGCGGTCGTACACGCCGCGCTCTCCGCGCGAGAGCAGCCCAGCGGTTTCGAGCTCGAGTTCGGTGAACTTTTTTGCCAACAGAAACTTGCGCATCGCGTCAAACGAGTTGGGAGCGTATCCGACCCCGAACATTTCGCATGCCGCTCGGTCGAAACCTCGACCGGTCAAGAAGTCCCGACCAAATTCGGCCTCTGGCGACGACAGTTGTTCGATGAAATACAGTTCGGCCGCGCGATTCGCTTCCAACAACCGCGATCGGTTGCCGGATTCGCGTTCCGGGCTGCCGTCCTCGTAGGTCAACGAAAAGTTGATTGTCGCCGCGACTTTTTCGACGGCTTCCGAGAACGTCATCATGTCGATCTGTTGCAAAAACTTATAGACGTCGCCGCTCTCGCCGCACCCGAAGCATTTGTACATTCCCACATTCGGTCGAACGCTGAAGCTCGGCGATTTTTCGTCGTGGAAGGGACACAATCCCTTGAGCGAATCAGCCCCGCCGCGCTTGAGGGTGACATACTGACCGACAATGTCGGCGATATTGGCGCGCTGTTTTACCTCATCGATGTCAGATTTTCGAATAAGTCCAGCCACGAGCCCATTCTACGGAGTGGGCCGACAGGTTTAGGGGGCGAGCCGCTCGTGCCAGACGAGTGCGCTCTGGTCGGTCAGCGAAGCGACCTGGTCGATGACGGCGCGCATCGCGTCGGCGTCAGTCGTGGCCTCACGGAAGTCGGCGGCAAAACCAGGTTCGAGATGTTCGGTGCCCGACGCGGCGAGAATAGAGCAGAGTTCCTGAATAAGTTCGCGCTGTCGGGAATAGATCGGTCTGCGCGATTCGTGCGACATGACGTTCGCGGCGACGATTCCCTTGAGCACCGCGATTTCGGCGCGGGTTTCCGCCGGGACAACGACATCGGCGCCGAATCGAACCAGACTCGTTGCTGTCGCGTGTTCCCGCGTCGCCGCCGTCGCCGAGCCGGCAAATCGACCGATGAGCGTCGAGGTGAGATTTTTGAGTGCACCCATTTCCTGACGTGATCCCTCCCACGTTTCGATCCACGAGGTGAGCCCGTCAAGTCGATCAAACGCAGCGATGAGTTCATCGTGTGGCAGTTCGCCGCCGATCCATTCGACCATCGAGTCGACGAGGTCGTCGTGGTTCACGCGGGACGACAGAGCGCGAACATCGATATAGCCGTTAACAATCGCGTCTTCAAAGTCGTGCACCGAATACCCGATGTCGTCAGACAGGTCCATGACTTGCGCTTCGATGCAGAGCGTGCGGTCGTCGGCACCCTGCCGAATCCAGTCGAAAATCGGAATGTCCGATTCGTAGACGCCGAACTTTGTTCGACCACTCGGTTCAGAAACTCCGGTTTCCTGAGTCCACGGGTATTTGCACGACGCGTCAAGACTCGCCCTCGTTAGGTTCAGGCCAAAACTGTGACCGGAGTCGTCAAACACTTTGGGTTCGATACGCGTCAGAATTCGAAGTGTTTGAGCGTTTCCTTCGAAGCCTCCGAAAGGAAGCGCCCAATCGTTGAGTGCTTTCTCTCCGTTGTGTCCAAACGGCGGGTGTCCCAGGTCGTGGGCGAGGCAGGCAGTGTCGACGAGGTCGGGGTCGAGCCCAAGGCTTGCGCCAATTTCGCGGCCGACCTGTGCAACCTCGAGCGAGTGTGTCAGGCGGTTTCGAGCGAAGTCGAGCCCGGCCGTCGGCGAGAGAACCTGGGTCTTGGCTGCGAGTCGCCGAAGTGCGCTGGAATGCAGGAGCCGTCCGCGGTCGCGCGCAAAATCGGACCGTTCCCCCTTCGACCCCTCGGGGAAGGCGCGTTCGAGGTCGACGGCGGTGTAACCGTTATCCCCCACTGTGGCTCGATTCGGTGTCGACCAGTTCCTTCATGTGCGAGCCCAAAATCTCACGTGAGTTCAGCCAGCCGTCGGGCAGCGACGGACGCTTTGGTGTGCCGGCACGGCCGCGCTGGCCCTCTGCATCGGCGCCGGGATACGGGGCGTCTCGGTCGAGCTCAGCGAGAATGGCGTCCATTTCCTTCAGGCTACCGACCAGTGCCAGCGCCGCACGAGTTTCTCCCCCGACGGCATACCCCTTGAAGTACCACGCGACGTGCTTGCGAATATCCCGGCAGCCGTGGTTTTCGTCCTCGAGGAATTCGACGAGCAACTCTGCGTGTCGGCGGAAGGCGTCGGCGACAAACCCCAGATTCGGCATGATCGTTTCGACGTCCTTGCCGAACGCGGCCTCGAGGTCGGCGAAGAGCCACGGTCGCCCGAGACAACCACGACCGACGATGACCCCGTCACACCCGGTTTCCTCGACCATTCGTTTCGCGTCAGCACCACTCCAGATGTCACCGTTTCCCAAAATCGGCAAACCCTTGATTTCCGCCTTGAGCGTCCGAATCGCGTCCCAGTGGGCGTTTCCCGAGTAGTGCTGGGCCGCGGTGCGGGCGTGAAGTCCGATTGCGGCAACCCCGAGGTCGGCCGCGATTCGCGCGGCGTCGAGATACGTGAGGTGATCATCGTCGATACCCATTCGCATCTTGATGGTCACGGGGACGTCGCCGGCAGCCGCTACGGTCTCTTTCAGAATCTGCTCGAACAGAGTCGTCTTCCACGGCAACGCAGCGCCACCGCCCTTGCGCGTCACCTTGGGCACAGGACACCCGAAGTTCATGTCGATGTGGTCGGCGTGGTCTTCATCAACCAGGATTCGGGTTGCCGCACCCATCGTCTTCGGGTCGACGCCATACAACTGGATTGAACGCGTCGTCTCGGATGGGTGGTGCTGAATGAGGCGCATCGTCGTCTCGTTACGTTCGACGAGAGCTCGTGCGGTGATCATCTCTGAGACGAACAGTCCGCCCCCGTATTCGCGGCACAACCGTCGAAACGCCGTGTTCGTAATCCCCGCCATGGGAGCGAGAACGACGGGAACGTCGGTTTCAATCGGACCGATTCGCACCCTATGCTCCGAGCAGTCGCTCCGCCAGGTAGCCCTCGAGACGATCGAGCGAAACTCGCTCTTGCGCCATCGTGTCCCGTTCACGAACCGTCACGGCCTTGTCCTCGAGAGTGTCGAAGTCGACGGTGATGGCGAACGGCGTTCCGATTTCGTCCTGGCGACGGTATCGGCGTCCAATCGCACCGGCGTCATCGAAATCGATGTTCCAGTGCTTTCGAAGATTTTCGGCGAGGTCACGCGCGAGTGGCGACAGTTCCTCGTGGCGCGAAAGCGGCAGCACCGCGGCCTTGACGGGCGCGAGGCGGGGGTCGAAGCGCAGCACTGTCCGAACGTCGACACCGCCCTTCGTGTTTGGCGCTTCGTCCTCGTAATAGGCATCCACGAGAAACGCCATGAGCGAACGAGTCAGTCCGGCCGCCGGCTCGATGACATACGGCGTCCAGCGTTCGTTCGTGCCTTGGTCAAAGTACGACAGGTCTGTTCCCGATGCCTTCGAGTGGGTCGTCAGATCGAAGTCGGTGCGGTTTGCCACGCCCTCGAGTTCACCGAATTCTCCCGAAGAGAAACCGAAACGGTATTCAATGTCGACGGTTCGCTTGGAATAGTGCGACAGTTTCTCTTTCGGGTGTTCGAACAGGCGCAGGTTCTCGGGGTTGATCCCGAGGTCGGTATACCAGCGGAAGCGCTCGTCGATCCAGTACTGGTGCCACTCTTCGTCCGTTCCGGGCTCGACGAAAAACTCCATCTCCATCTGCTCAAACTCGCGGGTGCGGAAAATGAAGTTCCCCGGAGTGATTTCGTTACGGAACGACTTTCCGATCTGACCGATTCCGAACGGGGGCTTCTGGCGCGACGACGACACGACGTTGTTGAAGTTCACGAAAATACCCTGAGCGGTCTCTGGCCGAAGATAGTGCATGCCCGACTCGTCTTCGACTGGCCCGAGGTAGGTCTTGAGCATCCCTGAAAATTCCTTGGGCTCGGTCCACTGACCACGCGTGCCACAGTGAATACACGCGATGTCGGCAAGTCCGTTCTCGGCCGGGCGACCCTTCTTTTCTTCGAATTCCTCTTCGAGGTGGTCGGCACGGAATCGCTTGTGGCAGGACAGACACTCGACGAGCGGGTCGCTGAACACGTCGACGTGACCGGACGCTTCCCACACCGCGCGGGGCAAAATGACCGACGAGTCAAGACCGACGACGTCGGGACGGTTCTGCACCATCGCCTTCCACCACTGGCGCTTGATGTTTTCTTTCAGTTCGACCCCGAGTGGGCCGTAATCCCACGCCGAACGGCTTCCGCCATAGATTTCGCCGGCCTGAAACACAAAACCGCGCCGTTTCGCGAGCGAAATGACGGAATCGAGTCGGTTGTTCTGAGCCACGGGTCTCCTCTAAGAACGGCGTCCCGCCAGTTTATCGGGGCGCGGGGCTATCGACCGCACCGCCGAAGCGTCGGTCACGGCGGGCATAGTCCTCGATCGCCCGCCAGAGTTGCACACGCGAGAAATCCGGCCACAACGTGTCGAGGAAGACCATCTCGGAATAGGCGCTTTGCCACAGCAGAAAGTTGGAGGTCCGTTGTTCGCCGGACGATCGGATAAACAGGTCGACATCGGGCAGGGATGGCTCGTAGAGGTTCGCCCGCACCGTCTTTTCGGTGATGCGCGCGGGGTTGATTTTTCCTTTCGCGACCCCCTCGGCGATGTCTCGAATCGCGTCGACGAGTTCCAGTCGGCCCCCATAGTTCACGCACATTTGCAGAGTGAGACCCGTGTTCTTCTTCGTCATCTCTTCGGCCTCGCGCAATTCCGAAATGACGCTCGCCCACAGTTTCGGGGCACGGCCGACCCAGCGGACTCGAACACCCCACTCGTTGAGCTGGTCCCGCCGACGGCGAAGCACTTCGCGATTGAACCCCATGAGGAACTTGACCTCATCGGGGCTGCGCCGCCAGTTCTCGGTCGAAAACGCGTACACCGACAAGTGCTGCACGCCGACTTCGATTGCCCCGGCAACGACATCGAGCAGAGCGGCCTCACCGGCTCGGTGACCTTCAACCCGAGGAAGACCTCTCGCGTTCGCCCATCGACCATTGCCATCCATGACGATTGCCACGTGTTCGGGAACGAGGTCGCGCTGAACGACGGGCGGCGTGAGCCCCGTGTAATCCAGCGGCAGAAAGTCGACCATCATTCCGTCCGATCGATGTGTCCGAGCGATCGAATCGACCGTTCAAGGTGGAACTGAGCGTACGCCGCGACGATACCACGCGCCTCGATTCGAGCGCCGTCCGGCGAAGCATCGGCGACCGCCCAGTCGCCTTTCAGCAACGCCGCGAGAAGCGTGATCGTCTCGGGGCGAAGGTGCGGTGTCCCTGGTGGGGCGACGGCGTCAGAGACGACTCCACCCGCCGAGATGACGAGAGCTGTGTGTGGACCGTCCTCGCCCGTGATGACACACGCCTCGAGTTGGGGTGTCCAGCCCGCGATTGCCAGGGCTCGCAAAATGTACGAATCGAGAATAAGAGACGGGTCGTGTGCCCTTTTCGCCAACGCTTTGAGCCCCCCGAGCAGCAGCGCGTAATGCCCGCTGGTGTGACCGTGGTCGGTCAGTTTGTCGGCGGTTTCGACCATCGCTGACGCGGTCGTGTACATCGGGTAATCGGCCACAATCGTCGCGGTCAATGACGTGATGGTTTCCACCTGCTGCACCGTGTCGAGGTTTCGACCCTCGTAGAACTGAACATCGGCGATCATGAAGGGTTCGAGGCGCGAACCAATTCGACTTCCCGTTTTACGAACACCCTTGGCCACCGCGCGAATCTTTCCACGGGACTTTCCGAGCATCGTGATGATGCGATCGGCTTCACCCAATTTGTGCGTTCGAAGCACAATAACGTCGTCGCGATAGGTGGGCACCTGTCCATTCTCGCGCCCGACGTATCACGCCCGACCCGCGACACGAGAGAATAGAGCTATGAACTCGTTATTCGCGATTCCCGCCTGGCTCGACCTGGTCGCAGTCGGAATAGGCGCGGCGCAGGGGGCGATGTTCTCGTCGCGATATCGCGGCGCCGAACTCGACCTACTCGGGGTCGCCATCATCGGCATCGTCAGCGGGTTCGGTGGTTCGATTGTGCGAGACGTTTTTCTCACCACGGAAATCGCCGCCTTCCATTCGAACTGGTATCTCGTGACCGCGGTGCTCTGTGCACTCGGAGGCATGCTCGTTTCATCACTTCTGCATCGCATCGAAATGGTCATTAACGTCTTTGACGCACTGACAATCGGAATCTTCGGCGCAATCGGAACCACCAAGGCTCTCGCGTTCGGGCTCCCCGTCGTTCCCGCGTTGTTCATCGGTGTCGCGGCCGCGGTCGGCGGCTCTATCCTGCGCGACATGCTTCTCGCGCTGCCCATGCAACTCATGCAGGTCGGTTCGCTCTACGCAGTGGCCGCCGGATTAGGAGGAGCGACCGTCATTGTGTTGCTCTCAATCGGGCAGTCAGTGACCGTCGCGGGATTTGCCGGGGTGGCGGTTACAACCGCAATTCGCATGCTGTCGGTAATCCTCGGCTGGAAACTGCCAGCGCAACGCGGTGTGCCCACAGTGACGTCCGTGATTCGGACTATTCGCAATAAACCCAAGCGAAATTGATTTCGATTACCAAAGGGCGATGGGAGAACCGGTTTGGGTCAAAGCCCAATCTTTCCGCAGGGGAACCAGCGTTAGTCGGCCAGGAACCTCTCTACTGCAGTTGTGAGTATGGTGATTTCTGCCTCAGTGAGGTTTCCGTAAGTGACGGTTCGCTTGGCGGAATCTTCCGTCTCTAAATCCTGCACCGATGAGATTTTTCCGTCGAGGATTTCATAACCAAGACGAGACACGCCAAATTCTCCAAAATCCTGAAATGTCTCAAATTGTTGCAGTTCCGCATTAAAGATGACTTCTAGATCGCTGTCTTGACCGGCCTCTTCCGCGAGGTCGTAAGTTATTGACGCCCCACAGGCGGAAAAAGCATCAGTTTCCCAGATCAGTTCGTAGGTGTCATCAGGTTGAAAATAGGCCGCGCTGAAGTCCTTGTAGGCATCCGCTTTGGGTACCATCACGAGCGTGAAGCCTCCGGGGTCCACCGACTTTTCCAGTGTTCCCTTTTCGAGTGCCTCCTCGCAACTGGTGCGAGCTATGGTTTTGAACTGGGCTTCCGCCTCTGGGGCTGTCATCGCCGGCATGGCCGTTTGGCTTGCAGCGGTGTTTGGTTGGCTTGTTGCTGAGCAGCCCGCCGTAACGAGCACCAATGCGCATGCGATAGCGGACGCAAAAGCGTTTCGTGTTTTCAATTCAGACCCCTGATTCAACGCTAAACGGTTGCCCTCGCTCGGACTGACCGGTTCACCGCCGACACAATCGCCTTGAGCGACGCGGTCGAGATGTCTCCGTCGATGCCCACTCCCCAGAGGGTTTGGCCGTCTACCTCGAGCTCGACGTAGGCCGCCGCAAGCGCGTCACCGGATGCGCTGAGAGCGTGCTCGACGTAGTCAAAGAGTCGAATCTCGTGGCCCTGACCAGCCATGACTGACAGGAATGCCGCAACGGGACCGTTTCCGACGGACTGAAGCGAGTCCGTCGATTCACCGACGCGAAGATTCACGTCGAGAGTGACCTCACCGGACATGTCCGAAGCGGTGCGGGTGCCCATCAGTTCGTAGCGCCCCCACTTGTCGTCTTCGGCGGCTGACGGCAGGTACTCATCCATGAAAATGGCCCAGATCTCGTCACTTGAGACCTCGCCGCCCTCGGTGTCGGTCTTTCCCTGAACTACGCCCGAGAACTCGATCTGCAGTTTGCGCGGCAGGTCGAGGTTGTGATCGGCCTTCAACAGGTACGCGACACCGCCCTTGCCCGACTGGGAATTGACACGGATGACGGCCTCGTACGAACGACCGACATCCTTGGGGTCGATCGGCAGGTACGGAACGGCCCACTCGATGTCCTTGACCGTCTTGCCCTCGGCAATCGCTTGGGCTTCCATCGCTTCGAAGCCCTTTTTGATCGCATCTTGGTGTGAGCCAGAGAAGGCCGTGTAGACCAAATCGCCAGCCCACGGGCTGCGCTCGTGTACCTTCAGTTGGTTGCAGTATTCGGCGGTACGACGTATCTCATCGAGGTTCGAGAAATCGATCTGCGGGTCGATGCCCTGGGTGAACAGGTTCAGTCCCAACGCGACGAGGTCGACGTTTCCCGTGCGCTCGCCGTTTCCGAACAAGCACCCCTCGATGCGGTCGGCTCCGGCCATGTAGCCCAACTCGGCGGCAGCAATCGCGGTTCCACGGTCGTTGTGCGGGTGCAAGGACAGGATGACGTTCTCGCGATGATTGAGGTGGCGACTCATCCACTCGATCGAGTCCGCATAGATGTTTGGTGACGCCATTTCGACGGTCGCGGGCAAATTGATGATGACCTTGCGGTCGGGCGCCGGCTCGAACACCTCGAGCACCTGATTGCACACGTCGACGGCGAATTCGAGCTCCGTGCCGGTGTACGACTCGGGCGAATATTCGTAGAAGACGTTCGTTCCGGGCACTTCGGATTCGAGCGAGCGACAGGTGCGAGCGCCCTCGAGCGCGATGTCGATGATGCCCTGCTTGTCGGTCTTGAACACGACGTCGCGCTGCAGAATGCTCGTCGAGTTATAAAGGTGAACAATCGCGTTCTTGGCTCCACGGATCGACTCGTAGGTGCGGCGAATGAGGTGCTCGCGCGCCTGTGTCAACACTTGAATCGTCACGTCATCGGGAATGAGCCCTTCCTCGATGATCGTGCGCACGAAATCGAAGTCGGTCTGCGACGCCGACGGAAACCCCACCTCGATTTCCTTGTAGCCCATTGACACGAGCCGGTCGAACATCACGCGTTTGCGCTCGGGGCTCATCGGGTCAATCAAGGCCTGATTGCCGTCACGTAAGTCAACGGCACACCAGCGGGGTGCGGTCGTAATGCGTTTGGTCGGCCACGTGCGGTCCGGCAGGTCCACGGAGAAAACCTCGTGGTACGGGCGGTAACGATGCACCGGCATCGACGTCGGTTGCTGGTTGTTCTTCACGGTTTCTCCTCAGGTTGCGGGTTCCGGCCAATGGGAGACTCCGCGACGAGTGGTG
>JBEGPO010000171.1:0-3355 GCA_041181465.1 Actinomycetota bacterium
CTCGTCGATGGACAAAGGTTGAACTTTGGGCGTGAAGTCGTGAAGAATCGCGAAGACCTGTTCCGAGATCTCGGAATAGCGGTCGAAACGAGGTTTCAGAACGATGGCGTTCGGGCATCGACGAAGTGCGAGCGACATCGGCATCGCCGAATTGACACCGAACGTGCGCGCGACGTAGTTTGCCGCCGAGACCACCCCTCGACCAGCGGTTCCGCCGACGATGACGGGCTTCCCGACGATTGACGGATTGTCCAGTTCTTCGACCGACGCGAAAAACGCGTCCATGTCGAGGTGCAGAAACGGCGTGCCGGAGTCGTCCGCTTCACCCGCGGTGACGAGTCGACCGGAACCATCCTGTTTGCCCACACTCCATTGTCCCGAGCGATCGCGACGTTACGGCGTATTGGTCACTGCATAGAGTGTCACCGCTGCGGCCGCCGCAACATTCAACGAATCCACACCGTGCGACATCGGGATGCGAACCACCCGATCGCTCGCGGTGATTGTCGCCGGCGTCAACCCGTGACCTTCCGTGCCGAACACCACCGCGAGCTTCTCGTGGTTCTCGGCCGCCAGTTCGGCAAGCGACACCGCGTCATCCGACAGCGCGAGTGACGCGACAACGAAACCCGCGTCCTGTAGTTCCTGCAGTCCGGCCGGCCACGAGGTGATTCGCGTCCACGGAACCTGCAACACGGTCCCCATCGAGACGCGCACGCTGCGACGATAAAACGGGTCGGCGCACTCGGGGGTAATCAATACGGCGTCCGCCCCCAACCCAGCGACACTGCGGAATATGGCCCCGACGTTGGTGTGGTCGATGATGTTCTCGAGGATGACAATCCGGCGCGCGTCGCGAATGATGTCGGCAACACTGGCGAGGGGCGGTCGTTCCATCGCAGCGATGGCACCGCGGTGTAACAGGAAACCCGTCAGTTTCTCAAGTTCTGTGTCGTTCCCCACAAACACCGGGACGTCGTGGTCCCGCAACAACGGTTCGAGCTTGGCAATCCATTTCTCGAGAGTGATGACTGCAACGGGATGATGCCCCGCGGCTAGTGCCCGCTCGATGACCTTCGGCGACTCGGCCAGGTACATGCCCGACGTCGGTTCGGACAGCCGCCTCAGGGAAACGTCGGTCAGGTTCGTGAAGAACGCGAGACGCGGATCGTCGAGCGAATCGATCGATTCGAGTCTCACTGTTATCGCGGTTCTGTTGATTTTGCTGGCCGCGCTGCGACCACGATCCAGATGATCAAGGCGACGAGATTCGCAAGGGCGAGAGCCAACATCGACAGGGCGATGAGCAGCAGACTTCCTGCGTTGGCGTCAGTGACACCGGCATCGATCATGTCCGCCGACGCGTAGCCCAGTGAGAACAGAACGTAAGCGGAAAACGGTCCGATGAGGTGGATTGCCCACGCCAGAATGACGGATGACCCAGCCTCGCGAAAACGCCGAATCGTCACGGTCAAGGTGGGGATGAACAGCCAAATGGTCACCGCGGTAGCGACGGTCCAGAGGCTCTCGTTCAGAGTGGTGTCGAGGATGCCACGGATCTGATTGCCCGTGAAGGTGTCGAGGTCTTCCGGAATCACCACCGCGGATGGAGGTAACAACACGGAGTCGGCAGTTGACGCAACGACGCTCAGCAGTGCGGTGAACAGAAACCAGTACCAAAAGGTTGGACGCGATGCTGTGTTCGCCGTGTCGAGCCAGCGTCGGAACCCGTCGCGCACTGCGTCAACGAAAGTGATTCGGTTCGTGTCGGTCATGACTCCATTATTGCCGCCCGTCCGCTCGTAGACTGAACACACCATGACAAACTTTTTCCTCGTCCGCCACGGCGAAACCGATTGGAACCTCGTCGGTCGAATCCAGGGGTCTACCGATATCCCCCTCAACGAGACGGGTCGCACCCAGGCGGCGGCAACGGGTGAAAAAATGCAGGGTCGGCGCTGGGACGTCATCATTTCGAGCCCGCTCTCGCGCGCAATGGAAACGGCGACCATCATTTCGACCGCGCTCGGGTTGCCCGAGCCGACACCCGTGCCGGATATCGTCGAGCGACACTATGGCGAAGCCGAGGGAATGACCGGGCCCGAGCTCGAGGCGTTCTACCCCAACGACACTCCCGTGCCCGGCCGCGAGACCCGAGACGCGGTGAAAACCCGCGTCCTGTCTGCCTTGCACACCATCGCCGCTGAGAACAAGGGAAAGAACGTCATCATCGTCGCGCACGGTGGCGTGATACGTGCCGTATTGCAATCGACGACGGGACAGGCGTTTTTAGGTGAACGAATCACGAACGGTTCCGTGCATTCCTTCCACCACTCGGACGATGGACTGCAGCTCGTCCAGTTCAACGATCCGCTCGACGCCCTGACCGACGACATCACTCTTCCCGACTTTGAAGACCAGCAACCCCTGGAGAAGCGCGACTGATGGGCTGGAAGACCATCGAGAACCCACATCCGAATGGTGTTCGGGTTCAGGGCGCTTTGCGGGCGCTCGGGGTCGAAAGCGACATCGTCGAGACGCTCGAATCCTCGCCCACCGCGGCGCGTGCCGCCGAGCAACTCGACATCGAGATCGGTCAGGTGTGCAACTCGCTCGTGTTCAACGCGGATGGTCAACCCCTGCTCATCCTCGCTTCGGGTGGCCACAAGGTCGACACTGACCGCGTGGCGGCTCACATCGGTGCACGGTCGATTCATCGCCCCGATGCCGACTTCGTTCGAGAGCACACGAGCCAACCGATTGGCGGAGTTGCACCGGTCGGTCATCCCCAGCCCCTGCGCACGATTGTCGACACTGCCCTCGGCAACTGGGATGTCGTGTGGGCGGCCGGCGGTCATCCCCATTACGTTTACCCCACGTCGTTCGACGAACTTGTTCGTATCACGGGTGGCGAGACGCTCGACGTCGGCGTACGGTAGCCGCGCGTCTTCTCTTTGTTAGCGTCACCGACGACAGCAATTCCAGCGTCAGCTGTCGTTATGCCATGTGTCGGGCGAGGAACTCGCGGACAGCCGCCGCAGTCTCGATGGGCTTTTCATAGTGCACGAGATGACCGACGCCCTCTAGAACGTGCAGCTCTGCGTCCGGGAAATCTTGTCGAATTGCCCGCTGTGCTTCGAGAGGAGTGATGTCGTCCCGGTCGGCGACAATGAGCAAAACAGGCGCGTGAACCTGAGCGGCATAGTCCGCAACCGTCGACGTCGTCGAGACGGTGAACGCCGAGACGAGCGAATGTCGGTCCGAGTAACTCGAGAAATACCGAGCGTGTTGGTCATGAATCCAACGGCGTAAATCCGGGTTTCGCGATTTTGTCAACATTTCGCTCATCGCTCGG
>JBEGPO010000172.1:0-11214 GCA_041181465.1 Actinomycetota bacterium
CGATGGATCTCAGAGAAGCGTTTTCTGCACGCACTCAATTACTGCATGGTGCTGCCCGGCCCCGAGGCCCAACAGCTCGTCACCTACATCGGGTGGCTCATGCACGGGGTGCGCGGGGGAATCCTCGCGGGGACCCTGTTCGTCCTGCCGTCACTGGTCATTCTCATCGCCCTGACGTGGTTGTACCTGGCGTTCGGGGAGACGGCAATCGTTATGGGTATTTTTGCTGCCATCAAGCCCGTTGTTGTTGCCATCATCGCCCAGGCGGTTTTTCGCATCGGGTCGCGGTCGCTTCGGCATCCAGCCTTGTGGGTAATCGCCGGAATTTCGACAATCGCGATGCTGACTTCGGGTGCTCTGTTTCCGCTCATCCTCGCGGTCGCGGTCGTGATCGGGATTTTTGGTTCGCGCATCGCACCCCACGTTTTTCAGGCTGGAAGTGGCCACACTGCGACCGCCACCGTTGGCGGACCAGCAATAATCGATGATGAGACGGCAACCCCGCCACACGCTCGAATCACGAGATGGCGTCTGGTTCGGACCGTCGCCGCATCGCTCGCCGCGTGGTTGTTGCCGGTTGGAGCATTGTTGCTGACTCTCGGTCCAGACAGCTCGCTCGTCGAAATGGCACTGTTTTTCTCCGGAGCCGCACTTCTCACGTTCGGGGGAGCGTACGCCGTCCTCCCCTACGTTTTTCACGGTGCTGTGAGCGCGGGATGGGCGACGCCCGCGCAAATGGTCGACGGCCTCGCGCTCGGTGAAACAACACCAGGACCACTCATCATGTTCGTCAGTTTCGTTGGTTTCGTCGGCGGTTTCGTAGGAGAATTCCTCGGTGCGGGCACGTCCTGGGTTTCGGGGGTTCTCGCGGCCATCGTCGCGACGTGGTTCACCTTCCTGCCGTCGTTCTTTTTTATCCTGGCCGGTGGCCCCTACGTTGAGGCGACTCGGCACCGCACGGCGTTTGCCGGCCCACTCACCGCCATCAACGCGGCTGTTGTCGGTGTCGTGCTGAGCCTCGCTTTGGTGTTCGCGCAGAACGTCTTTCTCCCCACAAACCAGTCACTCGATGTCGTCGGAATCACGGTCGCGCTCGCGGCGGCGACGGCACTCTTTGGGTTCCGGCGCTCGGTCATCGAGGTCATCGCGTGGGGGGCGTCACTCGGACTGGTCATGGGGTTGTTCGCCACGATTGTTGGGTAGCGTCACGCAGGGGCAACTCATAGAAAAAACCCCTAAACTCAAACAATGAGCGCAACTATCCTCACCCCTCTCACGTCCAACTACACCGAGCTTCTCGTCCGCGTCAAAGCAGCCGGACTCTTGAAAAAGAATCCGAGTTTCTATGTCATTCGCCTCGCGGTCATCTCTGTCCTCGCGGTCGGACTGTGGGTTGCTGGTGGCTTCGTTGGGGCGTCCGAACTTCACGACGGTCTTGTGATCGGCGTCGCGTTCCTCATCGCCGGATTGCTGGGTGTCCTCGGAGCCCAGTACGGCTTCATTGCGCACGAAGCGGCTCACCGACAGATTTTTCGCAACAACAAATGGAACGATTGGGCCGGACTGTTGCTCTCGAACCTGTTCGCGGGGCTGTCCTACGGTTTCTGGATGCGCAAGCACAACAAGCACCACCAAAAACCGAACCACATTGGTCAAGACCCCGACATCGCGATTCGCGTCTTGAGTTTCACCGTCGAGTCACGCGACGAAAAGCGCGGAATCGAACGTTGGATCTCGAACCGCCAGGGCTACCTGTTCCCGGCCCTATTGTTCTTGACCGGTTTTGACCTCCTGCTCGATTCTTTCTCGGCGCTCCGCCGCACGGATCGTCCGCTCAGAATTCGTCTTCTCGAGTTCTCGTTGATGGTTGTTCGCCAGACGGCGCCGTACGTCATCATGGGGCTCATGTTCGGGTGGCTGTGGGCAATCGCGCTGTGGATGTTCATGATGATGATCTTCGGGTTCTTCATGGGCGCCGCGTTCGCACCGAACCACAAGGGAATGCCCCTCGTTCCGCGCGACGCCAAACTCGACTTCTTCGAACGTCAGGTTCTGACGAGCCGAAACATTCGCGGAAGCTGGCTCAAAGACAACCTGATGGGCGGACTGAACTATCAGGTCGAACACCACCTCTTTCCGTCGATGGCGCGCCCGAACCTCAAACGCGCGCACGACATCGTCGTCGCGTACTGCGCGGACAAGAACATCACGCTGGTCGAGATGAACCTCATGTCCTCGTACAAGGCGATCATCGTTTATTTGAACAAGGTCGGCCTGAGCAATAACGCCGACCCGTTCGTGTGCCCAATGGTGGCGGATCTGCGCCCACGCTGGTAGTTTTCCGAGCATGACACTGGTCGATCGGGTGACTGCTCGGTTCACCGAGGTCGTCGGGGCTGGCCCCCTCGGTGTGTGGTCCGCACCCGGTCGAATCACCATCATTGGGGATCACACCGACTACAACGCGGGATTGTCGTTACCCATCGCAATCGACCTCAGCGCAGTCGTCGCCGTCGGAATTCGGGATGACGGTCGGGTGCGCGTCGTCTCGCCCTTTGGTGACACGACCACTGTCGAAATGACTCGGTGTGTGCCGGGGTCCGTGAGCGGCTGGGCGGCCGTGCCGCTGGGAGTGTTGTGGGCACTCGGCGGTTCGCGCGTCGAAGCAACGGGATTGGACATCGTGATCGATTCGGATATCCCCGCCGGACAGGATTTTGGGGCCTCTTCGGCGATCGCGTGCGCCGTAGCCGTTGCGGTGAATGACCTGTGGGAAATCGACCTCGGGCGAATGGAATTGGTTCACGCGTGCCAACGGGCGGAACACGACATGGTGGGCACGCCGACGACGATGGTCGACACGGCGACGGCGATGTTCGGGGAAACGGACTCGGCGGTGCTCGTTGATTGCCAATTGGCCGAAGCGTCGGCGGTTCCCCTTGCCCTTTCCGATGCCGGGCTTGCACTCCTTGTGATCGTTTCGGACGGACATCGTTCGCCCGGTGGGGCGGCCAGTCAGGATCGACGCGCGTCGTGTCAACGAGCGGCTGTGTCTCTCGGAGTCGAGACGCTGCGGGACCTCGCCGTCAACGACCTGACGCGTGTGCGCGAAACTCAGGACCAGGAAACGTACCGGCGGGTCCGTCACGTGGTCACCGAAAACGCTCGAGTGGCTGCGGTTTCCGAATTGTTATGGTCCGACGGTCCGCGCGCCATCGGGGACTTTCTCAGTGCCTCGTACCTGTCGATGAGGGACGACTTCGATGTGCACAACGCGCACAGTGCCCGTGCGATCCACTCGGCGCAGCGGGCCGGCGCTCTGGGGGCTCGGATGACGGGCGGGGGTCTCGGCGGGGTGGTCATCGCCCTGGTGCCAAACGAATTGCTGGCGTTCGTCGAGCGCAAGGTCCGCCAGGCCTTTACCGATGAACATCTCGGCGAACCCGAGTTGTTCGTGGTGACTCCATCGAGAGGCGCGCATCGCGTTACCTAACGTTTAGCGTCGGCGAGAGTTCCTGTTGTGCGCTGGGTCGGGTCAAAAATGACGCAGTCAATGCCGCGATCTCCGTTGGCCCAGGACGATTCGGTTGGGTAGTAGTACTGGAAATCCAATGCCGAAAGACCGAAGTCAAGCCCGACAAACTTCGTGAACTCGAGTGCACATCTCTTGGTGCCCAGGCTGACGAGATCCTCGACCGAGGGGTACGCGCTACCGTCGACAACTAGTGACGCGAACACCTCAAGGTCATGGGCGGAATCGCACTCGACAATTGGCTCGGTCGAGCTGATTCCGTCTTCGAGTTTCTTCTGGTCGAGACAAGCGCCAATCGTCAATTCAACGAGCCCGGTCGGGGCGAAGGTTGGTGTGGTCGTGGGGGTTGCCACGGGCTCCGGTGCTCCATCATCCGTGCCGATGAGTGCAGAAACCATCGTGCATCCCGCGAGCGAAAGCGAACTAATCATCACCATCGAGGCAATGCGAAGGGTCGCGAGAGTGACTGTGCGCACGGTCTAAGACTATCGAAGGGTCGACAGAACGGCGTCGTGCAGATGCCCGTTTGTTGCACACGCGGTGCCGTGCCACGGTCCTTCGCGACCGTCAATATCGGTGAACCGACCACCGGCCTCTTCGAGAATCGGTATGAGGGCGGCCATGTCGTAGGGCTGCAGTCCGCATTCGGCCGCGACATCGATGGCACCTTCGGCGACGAGCATGTAGGCCCACATGTCACCGATGGCTCGCGCCCTCCATGCCGATGTTGCGAGTGCGATGGCTTGGTCACCGCGACCCGCCTCAATCCACCCGGGAAGAGAGTTGTACGAGACGACCGCGTCGTCGAGAGACACAACCGAGCTCACCGACAGGCGCTCTTCGTGTTTTCCGGCGCGCTGCGTAAAGGCACCGTGGCCTGTCGCGCCCCACCAGCGCTGGCCCAGTGCAGGCGCGGACACGACGCCAACGACGGGAACGCCGTCGACGGCGAGAGCAATCAGTGTTCCCCAAATCGGTACGCGGCGGAGGAAATTAGCGGTGCCGTCGATTGGGTCGATAATCCACTGGCGATGGGGGCGGGCCTCGCCCTCCTGGTGACCGGTGGCACCGAACTCTTCCCCCAGGATCGCATCGTCCGGTCGGGCTGCAGCAAGTCCTTCCCGAATTGCGTGTTCAACCTCGCGGTCCGCTTCGGTGACGGGAGTGCGATCGGGTTTCGTGGTGACGGTGAAGTCGTGAGACTCATATCGGCGCATTGACACGAGGTCAGCCATGGCAGCGAGAGAGCGAGCAAGAGCGAGGTCGTCCTGAACGGTGATGGTCACGCTGTCAGGTTACGCCACGGAATCCAGCGACAAAATCAAGCGTTGGACCGAATCGAGTCGTGCCGCTCCTTCTGGACCGAGGGCATCGGCGGCAATGGCTTCGACCATGGCGCAGTCGTCGTCGCGGTGGTTGCATCCGCGGGGGCAGTCCTCGGCGATTGCGGCCAAATCGGTAAACGCCGCAAGGACAGATTCGGGGCGCACGTGTCCCAACCCGAACGAACGAACTCCGGGGGTGTCGATGAGCCACCCTCCGCCGGGGAACCGAAACGATGCCGTTGACGACGAGGTGTGGCGGCCCCGCCCCGTCACGTCATTGACGACTCCGACGGCTCGTTGCGCGCTGGGAATGAGTGCGTTGACAAGGGTGGACTTCCCAACTCCCGAATGACCGACCGCGACGGTCGTGTGCCCGACGAGCAGCTCCGCCAATTCGGCGAGGGGTGGGTCGTCTGAGCGCGACGTCACGACGGGCACATTGAGTCCGTGAAAGTGTGCCAGGAATTCGGTCGGATCCGCAAGGTCGGTCTTTGTCACGCAGAGGATCGGCAGAATTCCGGCGTCAAACGCGGCCACCATGTATCGGTCGACCAGTCGTTGTCGTGGCTCGGGGTTTGCCGCCGCGACAACAATGAGCATCCGATCGGCATTCGCCACGATCATTCGCTCGACCGTGTCGCTATCGTCCGCCGATCGCCTCAGAACGGTCGTGCGCGGCACGACGCGAACAATTCTCGCGAGAGTGCCGTCGCCGCCCGTCGTGTCGCCCACGATGTCAACGAGGTCACCGGTGACAATCGGAGTCCGCGACAATTCTCGGGCGCGCTTGGTAATGATTTCGCGCTCCTCCGGTGTTCCCTCGTCGGCGAGAGTCAAATATCGACCCCGGTCAACGGTGATCACGCGCGCTTCGATCGAATCGTCGTGTGCCGGCCGATTCTTGGTGCGAGGCTTGCTGCCGCGTTTCGGCGGGCGGACCTTGGCAGCCGTTTCGTCATAGTCATCGAAGCGGTCGGCGTCCTCCGGGAGCCAATTCATGAGCCGAGCATCGCTGTCCACATCGCGGGGAATTCGGGAAGCGTCTTGGCGGTCGTGCCGATGTTGTCCACTTCAACTCCGTCGACGGCCAGACCGATGATGGCACCGGCGGTCGCCATGCGGTGGTCGTGGTAGCTCTGCCATGCACCACCGTGCAGCGTCGCGGGTTCGAGGTAGACGCCATCGGGCAATTCCGTTGCGTGACCGCCGAGCCGGTTAATTTCGGTCACGAGCGCGCGCAGTCGGTCGGTCTCGTGCCCGCGAAGGTGAGCGATACCGGTGAACGTTGACGGCGTCGAGGCGAGGGCGGCGAGCGCAATGAGTGCCGGGGCCAGTTCGCCACCGGTCGAAAGGTCCAGGTTCACTCCGTGGATTAGTTGTCCGCCGAGTATCCCTCGACCACCATCGACGGTGAGGCCCCGCTCGTCTCGAGTGACTACTGCACCGAACTCCTCGAAGTACCCCCCGAGGTCGTCGCCGACCTGAGTCGTGTTTTTCGGCCAATGGGGGATCGTGATGGTTCCCCCAGCAATCAGGGCGGCGGCGAGGAACGGCGCCGCGTTGGACAGGTCGGGTTCCATGTTGACGTCGATCCCCGAGATTGGCCCAGGCTCAACCCGCCAAACGCCGCGTTCCGGTTCCGTGACGGTGACCCCACGGGCGCGAAGGCACGCGATGGTCATCTCGATGTGGGGCATGGAAGGAAGATGTTCGCCCGTGTGGCGGAGCGTGAGCCCGTTGGTGAAACGCGCGCCGGCGAGTAGCAGTCCTGAGACAAACTGGCTTGACTGTGAGGCATCGATAGAGATGTCGCCGCCGACTACGTCACCCGTTCCGCGAACCGTGAAGGGCAGGGTTCCGCGACCGTCATCGTCGACCTCGACGCCCAACTTGCGGAGGCTGTCAATTGTCGTTGCCATCGGGCGGAGCCGCGCTCCATCATCGCCATCGAACGTCACCGATCCGTTCGCCAGGGCCGCAATCGGTGGTACGAACCGCATCACGGTTCCCGCTAATCCGCAGTCGATCGTGACGCCTCCGGTCAATTCCGCGGGTGTAACTAGTGACGTGTCTGACCCCCCGCCTAGCCTGTCACGACACTCAACACCGAGTTGACCGAGCGCGTCCATCATGAGGGACGAATCTCGCGATCGAAGTGGGCGGTGAATCACCGAGGGACGATCGGACAGAGCAGCCAAAACCAACTCGCGGTTGGTGAGGCTCTTACTTCCCGGAATGGGAACGACGGCGTGGAGCGGGGAGGTCGCGCGCGGCGCGACCCAATTTTCGCTCTCTCGGGAATAAACGCGGGACGTCATTGGTTTCGACTCTACGCGAGGAACAGCCCCACAAGGGCAGGAGAAAAGGAGTACGCCATAGAATCACGACTAATGGTTACCGATGAAACCCCCGAGGACAACGAGATCCTCGCCGGTGAAGAAGCAAACGCCGAGGACATTGTGATCCCGGGTTCCCTCGAGTGGGATCCGTCTGAAATCGAAACGAATTACGTCAACCGTGGCTCGTTCGAAGAGGTCTATAACTCGGTGTATCCCCGCTTATACCGACACACGGTTTATGAACTCGACCGACTCTATCTGTCAAAGAAGCAGGTGGAAGAAGTGCTTCAGACCGCCATGGGGAAGGCCTATCAGAACTGGGACAAGTACACCCAGGGAACGTATGCGCTGGGCTGGCTCAAAAAAATCATCACCAACACCGCGTACAACCTTCTGCGCAAGGAAAAGAACGAGCCGCTGTTGTTTGGCGACATGGGAATCATCATGGATGCTCCCGCCTACTCCGCGCGTAGCGCCGAGAGTTCCGTGATCGACTCGGTCACGTTCGACGAGATTCGTGCGTTGTTCGACGAGGTGCGCGAACCGTTCCGGTCCGCCCTCAAGCTGGTCATTCTGGAAGAAATGCCCTACCAGGACGCCGCCGACAAGATCGGGGTCCCGCTCAATACGATGCTGACCCGTGTGAATCGTGGTCGCACAATCCTCAAGGAACTCGTGCTCACACACAAGAGAGAAATGGGAATCTAATGGACATGAATCGCGATTGTGGCTGTGAATCCGCCCGTCAGCGGATGGACATCCTCATTGACCGTGAACTGACGGAAATCGAATGTGGCGACGTGAGTGCGCACTGTGCGTCCTGCGAGAGTTGTCAAGCCGAAATTGTTGTCATGGAGAAATTGACCGATCGTTTCAGGGCAGCGTGTGCGGAACCCGCCCCGGAAAACTTGCGAATCTCGATTCTCAATTCGGTTACCAATCAGACTGGAATTGTCGACGCGTAAGACACCGGCCGATGTGGCTCGTTAGAGTCCGTGAAACGCGCCGTCCATTACGGCCGTGTGTTCCTCTGCCGAACGCTTCAGTGACCCGGTTGCGGGGGACGCCGACGCTGGCCGTGAAACCACCCGCACGTTGTCCAGTCCGAGACGACGCATTTCGAGCGCAATGAACGGCCATGCACCTTGGTTCTCGGGTTCGTCCTGTACCCAGACGAGTTCGGCACCCTGGTGTCGGTCAACGATTGCCCGGATTTGATCGTCGGGGAACGGGTAGTACTGTTCCATGCGAACCAGCGCGACCCCGGATAGTGAACGTTTCTCGCGCTCGGCGAGGAGGTCGTAGTGAATCTTCCCCGCGTGAAGCAGGACACGGTGCGATTGGCCGTCGAGACTTCGATCGTCGAGCACGGGCTCGAACGTGCCGGTGGTGAAGTCGTCAACATTGCTCGTTGCCCCGCGAAGCCGCAACATCGCCTTCGGCGTAAACACAATGAGCGGACGTTGAGGTTGCGCGTACGCCTGGCGTCGCAGCAGGTGGAAATAGGACGCCGGTGTCGACGGACGCGCGATGGTCATGTTGCCTTCGGCGGCCATCTGAAGGAATCGCTCGATGCGTGCCGACGAGTGGTCTGGCCCCTGTCCTTCGTAGCCGTGGGGAAGCAACAGGACCAACCCTGAGTTCTGTCCCCACTTCTGTTCCGAGGACGAGATGAATTCGTCGATGACCGTTTGTGCGCCATTGGCGAAGTCACCGAACTGCGCCTCCCACAGGACGAGTGCGTCGGGGTTTCCAACGGTATAGCCATATTCGTAGGCCATCGCGGCATATTCCGACAGGAGCGAGTCGTAGATGTAGAAGCGACCCTGGTTGTCGGACAGGTTCGTGAGCGGCAGCCACTCTTGGCCGTTCACGCGATCGTGGAACACGGCGTGGCGCTGGACGAAGGTGCCGCGCCGAGCGTCTTGACCGGCGAATCGCACCTTTTTGCCCTCGAGCAAGAGTGATCCAAGGGCGAGAAGTTCGCCGAAGCCCCAATCGATGTCACCGCTGCGGCTCATCTCGATACGCTTCGCGAGCAGTTGCTCGAGTTTGGGGTGAACCGAGAACCCTTCGGGCGGTGCACCGTGTGCGTCGCCAATGCGGTGGACGACGGACACATCGACCGCGGTCGACTGCGGGTGGCGCTGTACCTGGGATGCCGTCGCGGTCCCGCTCGAGATCCCGGTGGACGCGTCCTCGTCTTCGTGAGTATCGGTGAATGCTTGTTCCAACAAGGTGAGGAACTTGGCTTGAACGCCGTCGTACTCCTCTTGAGTGATGTCCCCGCGGCCGACGAGCGACTCGGCGTAGAGGGTACGAACCGAACGCTTGGCTTCGATGAGGTTGTACATCAGCGGCTGGGTCATGGACGGGTCGTCGCCCTCGTTGTGACCGCGTCGGCGGTAACAGACGACGTCGATGACCACATCGTGTTTGAACTTTTGGCGGTAGCCGACAGCGAGTTTGGCGACGCGAACGACGGCCTCCGGGTCGTCACCGTTCACGTGGAAGATGGGCGCTTGAACTGACTTCGCGACGTCGGTCGAATACAGCGATGTGCGAGCGTCTTTCGGAAGCGTCGTGAATCCGACCTGGTTGTTCGCGACCACGTGAATCGTTCCGCCCGTGCGGTATCCGCGCAGTTGGGCCATCTGCATCGTTTCGATGACGACACCCTGACCTGCCATTGCGGCGTCACCGTGGACGAGAATCGGCAGGACTGTGAACGATGCAATCGGCTTGTGGTCTTGTTTAGCGCGGACGATGCCCTCGAGAACGCCGTTGACCGCCTCGAGGTGTGATGGATTGGCCGCGAGGTAGACGGGGATCTTTTGACCCTTGGCCGTGATGAATTCCCCTTCGGTTCCGAGGTGGTACTTGACATCACCGGAGCCCTGAACAGTACTCGTGTCGGTGGTGCCTTCGAACTCGCGGAAGATCTGGCCGTACGTCTTGCCCGCGATGTTGGCGAGAACATTGAGGCGACCGCGGTGTGCCATCCCGATGTCGACCTCGTCGAGTTCGAAGTCGGCCGCGTCTTGGATTATTTCGTCGAGCAGGGCGATAATCGATTCGCTACCCTCGAGCGAGAAGCGCTTTTGCCCGACGTACTTGGTCTGCAAGAACGTCTCGAAGGCCTCCGCCTGGTTCAGGCGGTCGAGAACGCGCATCTGCTCGTCGTGTGTCGGTTTCTGATACGGCTGTTCCAGAATGTCCCGGAACCACTCGCGTTGTTCGGGGTCTTGAATGTGTGTGTATTCGACGCCGACTGTTCGACAATACGAATCCCGCATGAGTCCAAGAACTTCGCGCAGCAACATGGTGCGCCGACCGGCGAGACCGCCGACGACGAACTCGCGATCAAGATCCCAGAATGTTAGTCCGTGGTTCTCGATTTCGAGGTCGGGGTGCGTGCGCTGCTGGTATTGCAGCGGGTCGATGTCGGCCATGCGGTGTCCGCGAACACGATAGGCGTCGATCAGTTCCTGCACGCGTGCGGTCTTGTTGATCTCGTCCGAGACATCGACCTTGATGTCTTGCGACCAGCGAATCGGCTTGTAGGGGATGCGAAGCGCCGCGAAGATGTCTTCATAGAAACCGTCGTCACCGATCAAGAGGCCATGAATGATCTTGAGGAACTCGCCGGATCCCGCACCTTGAATGACGCGGTGGTCGTAAGTCGACGTCAGTGTGATGGTTTTCGAGATACCAAGGTCGAAAAGTACCTTTTCGGATGACCCCTGGAACTCGGCGGGGTAATCGAGAGCGCCAGCGCCGATGATGCAGCCCTGTCCGCGCATGAGACGAGGCACCGAATGAACGGTTCCGATCCCGCCGGGGTTTGTCAAGGACATCGTGTTCCCCGCAAAGTCATCGGCGGTGAGTTTGTTAGCGCGCGCGCGCGCGACGACGTCTTCATATGCCTCGAGAAAGTCGGCAAAGCTCATCTGCTCGGCCTTCTTGATGCCGGGGACAACAAGCGCGCGACTTCCGTCGGATTTGGGAATATCAATCG
>JBEGPO010000173.1:0-5787 GCA_041181465.1 Actinomycetota bacterium
AGCCGAATCCCGCTTGAACGAGTCGGAGGACGAAGGCTTTCACTGGTTCAGCCTATTCGCTAGAGCGTTGCCGAATCGGCGACGATGCCCCGACGAATGAGCGGGATGGCGTCACGCGCGATCGCGGCCAGTGCGGGTTCGGCGACGTGCGAAATCTGGTCGAGCGAGTCGACGACCTGTTTGGCCCAGCGAACAAAGTCCCCACCGGCAAGCCCGCACTCGCGAAGAACGTCATCGAGCCGTTGACCCTTGGCCCAGCGCTGAATTCCGAGCGCGAGTCCGAACGCGAGGGGTGGAGTGATCTCCAGGTCTTCGGCGGTCTCGGCGTTGCTCAGCGAATCCCAAATACGTTCCATCGCCGTCGTGACGTCACTGAATGAGCCCTTAGGGATTCGCATGTTGATGTTGTTGTCGTCATCGCGACGGGATTCGTACATGACTGTCGAGAGGGCGGCGGCGAGAAGCGGGCCGTCCAGCCCCTCCCAGAGCCCAGCGCGCAGACACTCGGCGATGAGAAGGTCGCGCTCGCCGTATATGCGCTTGAGCGCCGCTCCGGCGTCCGTCAGGGTGTAGTCATCGCCGTCCTGAACTAGATAGCCGTGAGCGTGTAGAACCCGGCACACTCGGTCGAAAACGCTCGCGATGGCGCCGGTCTTGTTCTTGATCTGGTTCGCGATGCGATCCGTCTGGCTCTGCAGTTTCCAAAACCGTTCGCCCCAGCGCGCGTGTTTTTCGCGGTCGGGGCACGGGTGGCACGAGTGTTTCCGCATCCGGCCCCGCAACTTTTCGATGTGGTCGGCTCGCTTCTTCGCAACGGCGTGGGGCGTGTGCCCGCCACGTTCGTTTTTGCCCTCGAGATCCGTCAGCTCGCGACGAATCTTGGAATACTCGCGGAAGTCCCCAAGGTGGCAGTCCATCGCTTCGGAATACTCGGTGAGAGACTTTTGGCTCTGTCGGACCGTTACCGACAGGTCCACCACGGCCCGGTCGGCCTGGAACTGCGCAAACGACTGTTCGAGGATTTCGCGCGCTGCATTACGCCCGTAGCGTTCGATGAGGTTGACCGCCATATTGTAGGTCGGCACGAAACTCGAATACAACGGATACGAGCGGCGAGACGCGAGCATGCCCAGCGCGTGCGGGTTCATGCCATCCCGCCAGACGATGACGGAGTGTCCCTCGACGTCGATTCCGCGACGGCCGGCGCGACCGGTCAATTGGGTGTACTCCCCCGGCGTAATCGCGACACGAGATTCGCCGTTGTACTTGTCCATCTTTTCGAGAACGACGCTACGGGCGGGCATGTTGATTCCCAGCGCGAGTGTTTCCGTCGCGAAAACCAGTTTGACGAGCTTGCGACGGAACAGGTGTTCCACGATCTCCTTGAACACGGGGATCAACCCGGCGTGGTGTGAGGCGACACCGGCCAAGAGCGAGTCTTCCCATTCGTGAAATCCGAGCGACGACAGGTCTTCCCCGGACAAGTGCGCGGTGCGATTTTCGATGACCGAGCGAATCTCGTCGCGTTCCTCGATGGTCGTCAAGACCTCGCCCGAGAACAACACGTCGCGAACCGCGTTCTCACAGCCTTTTCGGGAAAAGATGAAGAAAATGGCGGGAAGCATCGTGTGGTCGTCGAGGACCGACGCGATGTCGACCGGAGCCGAACGGCGCTCGCGAGCATCACCCGGCCGCGCACGGTTTCGCGGAAAGGATCGCCGACCGTGGCCACCCGATTGCGGACCGCCAAATCGTTGTTGACCGCGCCCGAGGCCCTGCACGTCCCGATGGATTCGCGGTGGATTCTGGAACTCACCGCCCGGCTCGAACAGTTCGTAGAGCTCTCCGCGGGCATACACGTGCTGAAACAGCGGCACGGGTCGTTCCTCTGAGACGATGATGTCGGTGTGACCGCGAACGGCGGCAAGCCACTCCCCGAATTCCTCGGCGTTGGACACGGTCGCCGACAGCGACACGATCGACACGTCTTGGGGTAGGTGAAGGATGACTTCTTCCCACACGGGTCCTCGGAACTTGTCGGCCAGATAGTGCACCTCGTCCATGACGACGAACCGAAGGTCTGTCAACAGGTCGCTCTGGGCGTACAGCATGTTGCGCAAGACCTCGGTGGTCATGATGACGATGCGCGCCCTCGGGTTGATGCTCGTGTCGCCCGTCAAGAGCCCGACCTCGTCGACGCCGTAGATGGCCTGCAGGTCCTGGAATTTCTGGTTCGACAGCGCTTTCATGGGCGTCGTGTAGAACGTTTTGTCGGTCATCGTTTGTTGCGATAGGTATACCGCGTAATCGGCAATGATCGTTTTGCCCGCGCCGGTTGGCGCCGCCACGAGCACTCCTCGCCCCTTGTCGAGCGATTCACACGCCTTGAGTTGGAAGGGATCGAGTGGGAACGGTTGCGAGCGTCGGAATTCGTCGAGGGTGACGCCCATCAGGCGACGGCCTTGGCCAGTTTTCGGGCGACCCGGCGGTCGCGAATCCAGGCGACAAACGCCGCGAGAAAGTAGAGCACCAACATCGGGATGGCGAGCAGGAACATCGATACGACATCTGCGGCCGGCGTTGCGAGAGCGGTGAAGGTCGTGATTCCGACTATTGCCCACCGCCAGCCGCTGATAATGGCTTTCGCCGAGAGCACACCCGTGAAGTTGAGTAGAACGAGGAATACGGGAAGGTCGAACCCGATTCCAATCGCAATCACGAATTTGATCGAGAAGTCTAGGTAGTACTTGGCGGTCAACAGCGTGGTCGATCCCTCTGGCGCAAAGCTAGTCATCAATTCGACGACGTGCGGAAATAGCCACCAGCCTGTGCCGCAACCGAGCAGAAAGAGCGGAATCGCGGTGAGTAGGAATCCGAACGCGAAACGCTTTTCGCGACGAACGAGCGCCGGTGTGACGAACGACCAGATTTGCCACAGCCAGATTGGGCTCGAGGCGACGATACCGACGGTCAAGGCGATGGCAATCTTGGTATCAAACGCTTCGGAAATTGACGTGTAGTTGATCTGCGCGATGCGACCGCTGTCGTTCGCGACGTCAATGAGCGGTGCGGCGAGCAACGACCAGACCACATCGGCGATGAGGAAACCGCCAATCGATGCGACGAGGACAGCCAGTGCCGCCTTGACGAGCCGACCTCGAAACTCGACGAGATGCTGGCCGAGCGACATGCGCCTCTCGGAGTTTCGAGCCATTACTACTTAGACGGCGTCTTCTTCGAGTCGTCGTCCTTGGGGGACGTCATCTCGTTCCGGAAAATCTTCAACGACTCGGCGAGGCTTTTCGCGAGGCCAGGGAGCTTGGGTGCTCCGAAGACGAGAAGAATGACGACGAGAAGGATGAGGAAGTGCCATCCGTTGAGGTTGCCGAGCATGCTGAACTCCTTGCGTTGTGATGACAGTCTATCGCTGACTAGACGTTGTGAGCGTACGCGTCGAGCGCGTTACGGGCGAATTTGGACACGGCCGCACGCGTTGTGGCTGGCCCGTCGATGGCGGCGATGCCCGAGAGCACGCTGATCATGCGAATGGCGCTGCCTTCGTGTGAGAACGGCAGGGTGAGTCGTTTGCGTCCTCCGGTTTCGACTTGCTTGACGCCGGGACGCAGATAGGACGCGATGAGCGGCAGCGCCTCGGGGTCGATGACGAGGTCAACGAGAAGGTCGTCTTCGCTTTCGCTAAACAGGGATGACGTCAGCATCAGAGCGTCAATCGACCGCGGTTCGATGGGAGTGTCGAGCAACACGAGGCCTTCCATGCTGTCGAGGTTGAACGTTCGGATGTCGTCGCGTTGCAGGCAATACCCCTTGAGGTAGCGCTGCCCGCCCTCGAGGTCTTGGCGGTAGGGGTCGACATCGCGCTCCCCTCGCTCACCTTGGTTGTTCGTGTAGGTGAATCGGATGCGAACGCCCTTTTCGATCGCGTCCTGAATGAGGTTCGCGTGGGGATTGTTCTCGTCGATTTCGACGGCGAAGGCGTCAGTGACCTGGTTCGAGTCGGGGCCGCGCAGTTTGGCGACCAGTCCGTCGAACTCGGGAATCCGACGGTAGTGCGGGTGTGCCTTGAGTAGTTCGAGACCCGCGAGGAACACCGCGCGTTGCTTCGCGCTGAAGGGTGCCGGCACGTGCATGACCTCGGCGACGGTGAGGATAATGACCTCGTTCTCTTCGAACTCGTCCCAGTCGATGTTGAAGAGTTCGGTGTCGAAGTTGTACCGCGCTTCGTTGGCTCCGCCGTCACACGCGATGGTGTGCACAGCGTCGGCAACTCGTTTCGGCGTCGTTCCGAACTGGGCGGCAACCTCGGCAACGGTCACCGATCCGCGCAAGAGCACGAAGGGCACGATGGCGAGGAAAAGGTTGAGGCGGTCGCGCGCACTGTCGCCGGTGGGTCTAGCCATGGTCGCTCACCAGCCTCTCGAGTCGCGCGACGACGGCATCACGCAACGACGCCGGTGACAACACGATTGCTTCGGCGCCGTATTCGCAAAGCTCGTCGGCGAGAACCGCTTCGTCCAGGTAGTGAATCGTGTAGGTGTCTCCGTCGATCGTGGTGTGGCGACGGTTCGCGAGGGCAACCGATGCCTTGGTTCCCGGTGTCACCCGAATTGTCGCGTGAAGAGAATCCCACAGCGCATCGAGGTGCTCCACAAACAATCCCGCTGCCCGCGTGTCCGGTTTCTGCGCGGGAGCGGCATTCGACACGGGCGACACCTTGCCGACGATGCGACGCAGCAGGAAGGTCCGTTCCGCCTCGCGGTCGTGATCGAACCCGAGCAGGTGCCACCGTCCGTCATAGTTGACGACCGACAGCGGGGTGACGGTTCGGATTTCGTACTTCGCTTGACCCGGCTTGAGGTACGGGAACCGAACAACCTGGTTCTTTGACACCGCGTCCGACACCGCGGGATATGCCGCGTCGTGAGTGTCGATGCGAGGTGCGAGGTTGGCCGCCGCGGAATCGACGCCATCGGCCGCCAACAAACGCAGCCGGGCCTCGCTCGCTTCGACCGAGTGTGCGCTTTCGCTCCAGACGGCGCTCGCCGCGGTCAAGAGGGACAGTTCGGCGGCGCTAAACGCGAACGTGTATTCGTCCTGCGGGATGATGTACACCGCGTCGGCGGGGTTCTCAGATTCCGACGTTTTGAGCGGGATGCCCATCGACTTGAGTTCTTCTTTGTCGCGTTCGAACTTTTTGTTCAGCGAGTCGGTTGCGCCGTTTGCGCCGAACTCGTCGCGATACCCCCGAACGTTCTTAAAGATGTCGGCTTTGGACATTCCGCGAACGGACGGAAGCAGCGCAAGGAGGAGGCAAAACAGTCGCTCTTCTGCCGAAACGTCCGCGTCGAATTTGTCCACCACACCGCCACTCTAATTGGCGCAACTCACCAAATCGTGACATTTCCTTGAGAGCGAAACTATTTCGTTCCGAGAATATCGATGACAAATATCATCGTCGCGTTCGCGGGGATGCTCGTCGGTTCCTGGCCGGCCGGGTAACCTTCCGACGGCGGAATGGACACTAGGACTCGCGAGCCGACCGTCTGGCCGATCACCGCCTTTGCGAAGCCAGGGACGACACCGATGCCGGCGTTGTCGACGAAGGACTGGGCGATGAGATTCGCGGGTCGATTCATGTCCCACGTGGAATCAAAGACCGCACCGCCCCAAATAACTCCGGTGTAGTGCACGACGACCGTCTGGCCTTCGGCGACGATTGGTCCATCGCCCTTGGTCAGGGTCGAGATTCGAAGTTCGGTCGGAGGTGCG
>JBEGPO010000174.1:0-5620 GCA_041181465.1 Actinomycetota bacterium
AACGAACTGAAGCGATTCAAAGGTGTCGGCTAGTTCAGCGCCATATGCGCCAATGTTCTGAATCGGCGCCGCCCCGACGGTTCCGGGGATTCCGCTCAGAGCTTCAAGCCCATCCAGCCCGTTCGCAACGGTCCATTCAACGAGGTCGTCCCACGGTTCCCCCGCTTCGGCGGTGACCAGCACTCGGTCGCCGTCGGCCTGAAGGTCGATGCCCCGCGTCGTGACGCGAATAACGATTCCATCGAACGGTTCGTCCGACACCACGATGTTCGATCCGCCGCCGAGAAGGAACCACGGTTCGCGTGCCGAACTGACGTCGCGAAACGTTTCGATGAGCTCGGCACGTGTTGTGGGCTCACGGAAATCCGGAATCGATCCCCCGACCCGCAGAGTGGTGAGGTCGCGGAATTCTGCGGCGTTAGTCAAAAACGACCTGAACCTGGGCTTTACCGAGAACGGTTTCGCCCCCGAAGGTCACCGTGAGGTCAAACCGGACGGCATCATCCATGACGGATCCGACCTTTGTTTCGACGGTGACGTCGGCGCCATGCGTCGCGTCGACGAGAACGGGACGGGTGAATCGCACGCCATAGTCGATGACGCGGCCTTTGGTTTCAAGAAACTCGAGCACGGGCTGAATCGCAAGTCCCATCGTCAACATCCCGTGGGCGAGAACTCCCGGAAGGCCAACGGACTGGGCGATGTCGTCGCGATAGTGAATGGGGTTGAAGTCGCCACTTGCACCCGCATAACGAACGAGCGCTGCGCGGTCGAGGTGGATGGTGTTGGTGGTGACCACGTCACCGACGGTGAGTCCCGATGTCATGACGATTCGTCTCCTCGGACGACCAGCGTCGAAATCGCGGTGACAACGTGATCACCTTTCGCGTCGGTCATCACGCTTTCCGAGGTAACCATCGAGTGCCCGCCGAGGGTCTTGACGCTCGTCACCGACAACGTCGCCGTGAGTTCGTCACCCGCCACGACGGGACGTGAATAGGTGAATCGCTGGTCGCCATGGACGACCCGCGAGAAATCGATGTTGGCGTCGGGTTCGGCGAGCAACTGCGCGAGCGTGAGTTCCTGAACGACGACGGGAAAGGTCGGCGGTGCGACGACGTCGGCGTGGCCGGCCACGCGCGCGGCGGTGGGGTCTAGATAGATGGGGTTGGTGGCAAAAACGGCGCGTGAGAACTCACGCACTTTCTCTCGACCCACAACGTACGGGCCGACGGACGAGAACTCTCGCCCAACCAAATCAGGGTTCACGGACATAGCCCCAGTCTACAAACGCGAGCGCTAGACAGGGTCGAGCAGGTGCGGCCCGTTTCCGGCCAGCGTCGAGGCGTATCGACCGCACATCTAAATCTCGCTGTCGACCGCTCCACGCTGGGTGACGAGCGAGCCCCACCACGTGCCGACGGCGACGTGGGCTGGGTGTGAATGGTAGGTCGCGAGCGCCTCACGCGATTCGTGGATAGAAATCAGGGCGACGTCAAAATTCGATTCGACGTCACGGACATCTGGAGTCAGGGCGACACTCACGAGTCCCGGAACAACTCCCACGAGGGCACCCAGATCTTGTCGAAAACGGTCGATCGCGGCGTCACGTTCTGTATCGGTGAGTTCGACAAGTTTCCACATCACAGTGTGCTGAATCACAACAGTTCCTTTTCTACAGCAGCCCGAAATTCGTTCGCATCCACACGCCACGTCGCGTGCCGACGACCGTTAACGACCACGATAGGGATATCGTCCTTCATGGTCTCGAACATCTCGGCGTCATCCAAAATGTTGTGCTCGACGAATTCCGTCTCCGGAAAGTCGTCGAGCACGGTACTTACAATCGCTCGAGCATCGTCACACAGATGGCAACCGGGCTTCCCCATCATTTCGACAGTGACGCGGGCCATCGTAATCGCGGACGACTACTTCTTGTTGCGACGCTGGTGGCGCGTCTTGCGAAGCAACTTGCGGTGCTTCTTCTTCGCCATACGCTTGCGGCGCTTCTTAATAACGGAACCCATTGGACACCTCTACCTGGTCCGACCGATTGGTCGGCAATTGGACAATAACGTCGAGTCTAGCGCGACTTGCGTGATTGAACGTTCGCGAGCACTGCGAAAAGCGAAATAGCGGCCCGTGCCGAAAAAACAGGGTATCCCTCGCGGGATACCCTGTCTCTCCACCACAGAAAAGCGAATTGAGCAAACTTACGGAGTTGTCATCGGCGCGGGGGTTGTCGAGCCCTCGCAGTCACCCATGTCGTGTCCGCCCTCGGGTCCGAAGTGGCCCGAGCCAGACGGTTGTCCGGCGGCGAAGGCGCCGCCGCCCCGAGGACCGTCAACGACGTGTCCGAGCGCGGCACCCGCCGCGAAGGTTGCTCCGAGCGCAAGAACGCCGCCGGCGATCCAGCCTGCGGTGACCAGCTTCTTTCGGTTGAGCGTGACCGTCTGTTCAACGGTGTCGTCTTTCTTAGCCATGTGAGACATCCTTTCGGTTCGTGTGTTTCACATGACGATTGTGTCTAGCGGGTCTTGACGTTCCCTGTGTGCTTCCTGTACGTCTTCTGAGAATCTAACGGCCGAGTTCGCGGGCCATTTCCTCAGCGCGTGCAAGCGCGGCTTCGGCCGCAGCGCGATAAATTTCGGCAAGATGAGCATCGTCGAGCACCGCAATCGCGCGCTCGGTCGTTCCATTCGGGCTGGTCACGCGCCGACGTAGTTCGGCTGGTCCGACATCCGAAACCTCCAGAAGTGCCGTTGCGCCGACGAAAGTCTTCTCTACGAGGCGGCGGGCATCGTCGTCACTGAATCCAAGCTCGCGGGCTGCGGTCGTCCACTGTTCCATCGCGTGGAAGACATAGGCGGGACCGGATCCCGAAATGGTGCTCAGAGCATTTATTCGGTCTTCGGGAAGTTCGAGAACCCACCCGACAAGTTCGAACACGGCACGGGCGCGAGCAATGTGGTCAGCGGTGGCGCGAGACCCCGCGGAAATTCCCGTCACTCCTTTGCCGACGAGTGCGGGGGTGTTGGGCATCGTGCGAACGATGGGGTTCGACACCACGGATTCCATCGTCGCAGTGGCGATTCCCCCCGCGACGGACACGATGAGTGCGTCGGGGTCGAGAGCATCGGCGATGTCCTCGAGAACAGAAACGACAGCGGCCGGCTTCACCCCGACAATCACGAGCGATGCACCCTCGACCGCCCAGCGGTTCGCACCCGGGTCGGATTCGACAGACCGCGACTCGACACCCGATCGGTTTGCAGTCGATGTTCGAGTGGTTGCGCGCACGATCGCGGCTGGATCGGCGGTGCGCAAACCGTCGAGGATTGCGCCACCCATCGACCCTGTTCCGAGGAATGCAAAGGTTTCCAACATGGTGCCAGCGTATTATGACAACAGGCGCATCAGGCGTCTTCTGAAAGGACACACCGTGACCAGCGTTCTCCCTCTCATCACCGAATCCTTCGTCCTCGTTCACCTCACGGGAATGGCCATTCTCGTTGGAGCGTTCATTCTCCACATGCGATCGAAGGACAACTTTCCCTTTCGCATCATGGTGTGGGGTGCGTCAATCCAGTTGGTCACTGGCACAATCCTCGTTGGACTTGCGTACATGGGAGACGACGCACCCGATAACCTCAAAATCACGGTCAAGTTTCTGCTCGCTGCCGGGGCGTTAATCGCCGCGGTACTCGGGGCAAAACGCCAGTCAACCGGCGAAAAGAAACTTCAGCCGTTCTTCCACACGGCGGGTGGCTTAGCGGTCATCAGTCTCGTCATCGCCGTTCTGTGGAACGCCGAACTTTACGTCTAGTCGCGAAGGCGGCCGAAGAACTCGGTCAATAGCGCAGAACACTCATCGGCACGAACACCGCCGACGACCTCTCCGACTCTCGCGGGGAGGGTGCGAGTGCGCAGCAGATCGGTGACACTGCCCGCCGCTCCCGCTTTGTCGTCCCACGCGCCAAAGACGACTTTGCTGATTCGAGAGTTGAGGATCGCGCCGGCGCACATGACGCAGGGTTCGAGTGTGACGACCAAGGTGTGGTCGCTGAGGTTCCACTTGCCCGTTGCCGCCGCCGCGTCGCGCAACGCGACAACCTCGGCGTGCGCGGTCGGGTCCCCATTAAGTTCGCGTTCGTTTCGACCGCGGCCGACAATCGAACCGTCCGGAGCGAGCACGACGGCACCAACGGGCACGTCGTTCGACTCCAACGCCGACCGCGCGAGTCGAAGCGCCTCGTCCATCGCGCCGAAAGCCTCGGTCATCTGCCACTCCATTCGATAGATTGAAGCCTATGCGAGTCATAGTTGCCAATCACCCCCTCATCACTCACAAGCTCACGATGCTGCGTGACAAGACCACGCCGTCGTCGACATTTCGCACGCTCACCGACGAACTCATGACGCTTCTGGCCTACGAGGCGACGCGTGACGTCCGCGTTATCCCCCACCGCATCGAGACGCCGGTCGCACCGACCGAGGGCGTGGTTCTCGCCGAGCCGCACCCGCTCATCGTGCCAATTCTTCGGGCGGGACTCGGGATGCTCGATGGCTTGCTGCGATTGATGCCGAGCGCGGAAACAGGCTTTCTCGGGATGGTTCGTGACGAAACCACACTGCAGCCCAGCGTCTATGCAGAGCGCCTCCCCGCGAAACTCACCGGTCGCCAGTGCTACGTGCTCGACCCCATGCTCGCAACTGGCGGATCGCTGATTGCCGCGATTGAATTCATGTTCGAGCGAGGCGCGACCGATGTCACCGCCGTCTGCCTGCTCGGATCACCCGAGGGGGTTGCCGCTGTCGAGAAAGCCGTTGCCGACCGTGACGTCACTCTCGTCCTCGGCGCACTGGACGAAAAACTCAACGAGCATGGATACATCGTTCCCGGACTCGGTGATGCGGGTGACCGTCTCTACGGCGTCGCTGGCTAAACGGTAAAATATCGGGATGCCTGACAACGCCCAGAATCCCGCGCATATTCGCGGGTTTGCGGTGTACGTCGGGGTCGACGAGGCAAGCGCCCTCGCCGCCGGAACCTCGATTTCGGAAATCGTTGACGCAGTTCGTAATGTTGTCACCTCGGCAGTTCCTGGCACGGAATCCCACGCCGCGGTCGCTTACGCACCGGAAAGTCAGCGGGGCAAAAACCTCGACATTGTTCGCTTGGCGTTGCGGGAACCGCGCGCCGTCGCCGAACTACTTCCGCCGAAACCCTCCCCGGTGTCGTCGGGCGTCACAATCGATTTGTCTCGGAAACGCGTCGTCATCAACGGTGACGTAGCGCCGTTGACCTACAAAGAGTTTGAACTGCTGCAGTACCTCGTTCTGCGTGAAGCGGTGACCGTCGATCGTTCGGGCATGATCGACACGTTGTGGGCCGCGAGCGACGTCGACCGACCCAACAGCAGAACAATCGATGTTCACGTCCGGCGACTGCGCTCCAAATTGGAACCATTCGAAGACATCGTGCGCACCGTCCGCGGAATCGGCTATCGATTCGATCGCCACGCGGATGTCACCATCGACTTTGGAACGGGCCGCTCGCCCGACATTTACTAGGCGACACGATGAGCACATCCCTGGTCTGGCTGCGCGACGACTTACG
>JBEGPO010000175.1:0-8007 GCA_041181465.1 Actinomycetota bacterium
CCCGCGAACCTCGAGGGCGTCTTCCTTCCCGACGTTGACCGCATCCTCGACGCCGTCGATCGAGCGAGAGGATACTGACCGTGGCCGTAGTTGAATTCCCACTCCCCGACGTTGGTGAGGGCCTGACCGAGGCCGAAATCGTCCAGTGGCGAGTGAAAAAGGGCGACGTCGTCGCCGTGAACGACATTTTGGTTGAGATCGAGACGGCGAAGTCTCTCGTTGAGTTGCCCAGCCCGTTCGCGGGAACCATCGTGGCACTGCTTGTCGGCGAAGGTGACACCGTGCCCGTCGGCACTCCGATCATTCAAGTCGATTCCGAGACCGGGGTTCCCGCGACCCTTCACCCCGCTCCCGAACCAGTGGTTGCAACCCCTGCGCCGGACACCAAGGCTAAGGGGAAGGGCAAGACGGAACCCGCCGCAGAGGCGGTCCTTGTCGGTTATGGAAGTGCCGGCCAGGTGACGTCACGACGAGGTTCGCGCACACCGCCCAGTACTCCTGCCGAAACTCCCGGCGCCACGCCAGACGGGGAACCCGTCGTGTACCCACCAGCCGGAGCGGCCCCCGTCATGGCGAAGCCCCCCGTGCGCAAGCTCGCGAAAGAACTCGGCGTTGATATCACCAAGGTGTTGGCTACGGGGGCACGCGGCGAGGTCACGCGTGACGATGTGGTTCGTCAATCTCAGGTCAAGACCGTTTTCCGAAATGTGGAAACCCCCGAATGGCCGAGTGAGCGCGAGGAATACATTCCCGTTAAGGGCGTGCGTAAAGCGATCGCGACCGCGATGGTCAAGTCAAAGTTCGAAGCTCCGCACGTGTCGGTGTTCGTCGACGTCGACGCGACGCGAACGATGGACTTCGTCAAGCGCCTCAAGGCATCGCCCGACTTCCAGGGGATTCGCGTTTCGCCCCTCCTCGTCATGGCGCGGGCCGTCATCTGGGCGGTTCAGCGCAACCCGAACGTGAACTCGTCGTGGACCGACAAGGACATCATCGTTCACCACTATGTCAACCTCGGTATTGCGGCGGCGACCCCGCGCGGTCTCATCGTGCCGAACGTCAAAGAGGCGCACACGCTCAACATGAAGCAGTTGGCACTTGGGCTTGAGAACCTCACGGTGACGGCTCGCGACGGCAAGACGACGATTGATGACATGTCGAACGGCACAATCACAATCACGAATCTTGGCTCATTCGGAGTCGATACCGGAACTCCCATCATCAACCCCGGCGAAGTCAGCATTGTTGTTCTCGGGGCGATTAAGCAAAAGCCGTGGGTTGTCGACGGTCGGGTAGAGGCCCGTTTCGTCACGACAATCGGCGCATCGTTCGATCATCGGGTTGTCGACGGCGATGTTGCCAGCCGATTCTTGGCAGACATCGCGAGCATCATCGAAGAACCCGCGATGCTACTGGACTAGTTATTGCGAATCGTTCTCATTACTGCTAGTGTGTGAGAATGATTATCAATAAGCTCGCCGCGGAGGCGCACGAAGCAGGAATGTCATTTTGGGACGAATTGTGGTCGATAACGCTTGACCCGGCCCATATTTTTTCGGAACTGATCTGGCAAGTGGTGTTCGACGGACTCTTTGTCGCGTTTTTGTATGGTGTGGTTTACAAGCGATGGTTGCTGCCGCGACTTCGCCATGAAATCCACGAAGACCTCGACAAAGAACACGGCATCGAACATCACGACGACCACATTCACATCAAGGGTGCGAAAGACCACGACTAGGCTCGTGGGGTGAAGCGCAGCACCAAACAACGATCGGCCGTTGTGGCTGCGCTTTCCGAGGCCGCCGACTTCGTCTCTGCGCAGCAGCTGCACGCTCTTCTCGGAAACGACGCGCCGTCGCTTGCAACGGTTTATCGGACGCTCCAAGCGCTCGTCGACGAGGGATTAGCGGATACCGTCGCGCGAGCCGGCGAACAGGTTTATCGGGCGTGCGGAACGGCCCACCATCACCACTTGGTGTGCACCGAATGTGCCGCAACCGTCGAAGTGAATGGCGGTGAAATCGAGGAGTGGGCGGCACGAACCGCTCACGAACACGGATTTGTCCCCGTTTCCCACATCGCCGAGATTTACGGTCGATGCGCCGCCTGTTCCGCCTGAGTTTGTGTGTCGCGGATTAATCGCGTACCCTTGAGAGGTTGCGCGTTCACGCGCGCACACCGCGACTGTTTCACCGAATCGGTTGCAGACAAGTGATCTTGGGTGGGGTTCGTCCCCACGGTAGCTACAAGGAGAAAACCATGGCAGCAGTGTGCCAGGTGACCGGAGCCGTTCCTGGTTTCGGACACAGCATTTCGCACTCGCACCGACGCACCAAGCGTCGGTTCGATCCGAACATCCAGAAGAAGACCTATTACGTGCCCACTCTCGGACGTAAGGTCACTTTGACTCTTTCGGTCAAGGGAATTAAAACCATTGACGTGCGTGGAATCGACGCCGTCATGCGCGACCTAATCGCTCGTGGGGTGAAGTTCTAATGGCTAAGAAGTCTCAGGATGTCCGTCCCATCATCAAGATGCGTTCGACGGCTGGCACTGGTTACACCTATGTCACCCGCAAAAACCGTCGTAACGACCCCGACCGTCTCGTTTTGAAGAAATACGACCCGGTTGTCCGTAAGCACGTTGAATTCCGTGAGGAGCGCTAACCATGGCGAAAAAAAGCAAGATTGCTCGTAACGAGCAGCGCAAGGTGATTGTGGCTCGTTACGCGACCAAGCGTCTCGAACTCAAGAAGGCACTCGTTGACGTCAACGGAACCGCCGAGTCACGCGAGGCCGCGCGGCTCGGACTTCAGAAGCTTCCCCGCAACGCGTCGCCCGTTCGCGTGCGCGGACGTGACGCCATCGACGGCCGTCCCCGTGGTTTCCTCTCGAAATTCGGCATCTCGCGTGTCCGATTCCGTGAAATGGCACACCGTGGGGAATTGCCAGGCGTAAAGAAGTCTTCTTGGTAGTCTGAAAGCGCTAAAACTTGCGGAAACGCAAGGATTAGCACTTCATCAACAAAGTCTCAGGAGGACTCGAATGAACCGATCCGAGCTCGTTGCGGCAATCGCTGCACACACCGGAGAGAGCCAGGTCGCCGTCAACGGCGTTCTGGACGCTCTTTTCACCACTGTTGCCGGCGAAGTTGCCAAGGGTAACAAGGTCACCATCCCCGGTTGGGTCGCATTCGACCGCACCAACCGTGCCGCTCGTCAGGGACGCAACCCCCAGACGGGTGCCACCATCCAAATCGCCGCCTCAAAGGGCGTCAAGGTTTCGGCTGGTTCAAAGCTCAAGGCTGCTGTCAAGTAGCTTTCGCTTTCGGAAAGGGACGGGGGAAACTCCGTCCCTTTCTTTTTGCCCGGATTCGCTCGGTAGGCTCAAACGGTGAATCGCCCACGCCTGATTGTCGCTCTTGCCCTCGTGGTTGCGGCAATTGCGGGATTGTGGTTCGCAATGGAACTGGGTGGGGCAAGCCACGCCAGTGGACTCGGTGATACGGGTGATATAGTTCGCTGGGGTGCCCCAATCCTGAAGATGATCGTCTCCCTCGCTGGAGGGCTGGTCATTGGCGGACTCGGAGTCGCCTTATTTGTTTTGCCGCCGGGCACTCCCGCCAATCGAACCCTCAACCTGGTTTTGGGGGCTGGAATTGTCTGGGTCCTGTCCCTCGTCGCCTACATCGTTTTCACCTATTTCACGGTTGTCGGCGCCGCATTGAACTTCGACGAGGGGTTCGACGCGAACTTCGGTTTCTTCGTGATGGAAACCAATCTCGGGCGATTGCTGCTCATCGCAACGGGTCTGCCTGTCGTTGCCACAACGGTGGTCGCCATTGCTCGCCGTCCGTTCTGGCTCGCGGTGGCGTTTCTCGTTGCTGTCGCGTCGGCGTGGCCGTTCGCCGAAATGAGCCATTCGGGAACGATGGCCAACCACGGTTTAGCCATCAACTCACTGGTCTTGCACATCGTGTTCGTTTCGCTGTGGACCGGCGGGCTCACCACAACGGTGGTGGCCATGGCCTTTGGGGCGAATAGGGCAGACGCGCTGCGACGGTATTCCTCGATTGCTCTGCTCTCGATTGCCATCGTCGCGATCACGGGAACCGCCAGTGCAATCATTCGAATTGGAACGTTCGACAACCTCGGGTCGGAATACGGAATTCTCGTCCTTGTCAAAGCGACCGCGGTCGTGATCCTCGCCCTGTTGGGTGCGCGCTGGCGCAAAGCCATCATTCCCCACCTCGATTCGACGCGAGGGGTCGCCGGGTTCGCGATGTTGGAAACGGCGATTCTGGGTGTCGTCGTCGGGCTCGCGACGGGACTTGCGCGAACTGAGCCGCCCATCGAACAGACCCTGACAGGCCCGATGACGCCGGCCGAGATTCTGACGGGACGAATTCTGCCCGGCGAGTGGACGTGGACCGCGGCGTTCACCTCCTGGAACATTGACCTGATTTGGACACTGTTTGCTGTCTTCACGAGCATTTTCTATCTGTGGGGAGTCGAGCGCCTTCGCCGCCGCGGTGACGCCTGGCCGATCCATCGACCGATAATGTGGTGCGGGGCCATGGCGATTCTCGTCTACACAACGAGCGGCGGGGTTGCGGTCTACGGCGAATTCCTGTTCAGCGCGCACATGATCGAGCACATGTTGTTGACGATGCTCATACCCGTCGGGATTGTTCTGGCCGCGCCGGTGACTCTCGTCGCGAGGGCGATCGAGGTCCGTCACGACGGATCGCGCGGGATGCGTGAATGGTTCCTCGGAATAATTCACTCGAAGTGGATTGGATTCGTCGGCCATCCGCTCGTGTCGACCGTGGTGTTTGGGCTCTCACTGATGGTGTTCTACTACTCACCGCTGTTGTCGTGGGCGTCGACAACGCACCTCGGCCACGAGTGGATGATTCTGCACTTCCTGCTCGCGGGGTACCTGTTCGTCCAAGCGCTCATCGGTGTTGACCCGTCACCGCATCGAACCTCGTACCCCGTTCGCATGATTCTCCTGATGGGCACGATGGGTTTCCACGCGTTCTTCGGGCTGTCGCTCATGACGGGAACCTCATTGTTATTACCCGAATGGTTCGGGGCGATGGGACGGACGTGGGGTGATTTTCCGCTCGTCGACCAGCAGGTCGGTGGCGCAATCGCCTGGGGAATTGGCGAACTGCCGACACTCATTCTTTCGGCGATGGTGGTGTTGTCGTGGATTCGATCAGACGAGCGCGAGGCAAAACGCTCGGACCGCCAAGCGGTCCGCGACCATGACGCTGAACTCGAGGGATACAACGCGATGCTTGAGAAACTGGAGAAGCGCCGACCGCCCAACAGGTAAATCGTCGCGGATTTGTCACCAACTGCGCCTCGCCTCCGCGCTGCGAAAGGGTAGGCGGGTACTCTGGAGAATCCGACGAAAGGCGCCATTGTGTTTGAACTCACGCCCGAACAAGCGCGCGTGATGGACATCATTGAGGGCACTCGCGAACATGTTTTCGTCACGGGACGAGCCGGCACCGGCAAATCGACGCTGCTCCAAGAATTTGTCGAGCAGACATCGAAATCGCTCGTCATCGGTGCCCCCACGGGCGTCGCGGCCCTCACCGTCGGCGGTCAAACCATCCACTCGCTGTTCCGATTACCCATCGGGCTGGTCACCGATCACACCAAGTTCTACCCGCTGTCGGACGACGCCCGCGTTTTGCTGCGCAGAATCGACACCGTCGTCATCGACGAGATTTCAATGGTTCGCTGCGATTTACTCGACGGACTGGATCGCCGTCTGCGGGCGACCCGAGGGCGAAAGAACGAACCATTCGGCGGCGTCCAGGTCGTGATGTTCGGCGACCCCTATCAGCTTCCTCCCGTGCTCAAGGACGGACCGGAAAAGCAATACCTCATGGACAACTATCGATCCCCCTGGTTCTTCGATTCGAAGGTGTGGGGAGAGGCGCAACCGCGCGTCGTCGAATTGACGGACGTCAAACGCCAGGACGAAGCCGAATTCCGCGACATCCTCGACCGCATGCGCAGCGGTCAGATGACGACGACCGATGGCGCGGTCCTCAACGACATCGGCGCGCGCAGGCCTATCCCCGAGGGCACCGTGACGCTGGCAACCACTAACGTCAGCGCGAATAGCATCAATTCAAAAGCACTCAAGGAACTGCCGGGAAAACCGAAGATCGCGAGGGCCATCATCGATGGCGACTTCGGTGGACAACTGCCGGCCGAAGAAGAACTCGAACTCAAGCCCGGCGCGCGGGTCATGTTCCTGCGAAACGACTCCATCGCTGACGGAAACCGTTGGGTGAATGGTTCTGTCGGTACCGTGGTCAAGGTTGACGGAGCTGTGCACGTCGCTCTCGATACCGACCCCAGCAACTCTGTCGAAGTCCAGCCGGTTCAGTGGGAAAAAATCCAGTACACCTACGACCCCGAAGCAAACAGTGTCGAGGCCGACGTGATGGCGACTTTTGCGCAATACCCGCTGCGTTTGGCGTGGGCGGTCACGATCCACAAATCGCAAGGCCAGACGCTCGATTCCGCTGTCCTTGATTTTGGTCGCGGCGCGTTCGCCAACGGTCAGGCCTACGTTGCGTTCTCGCGCATCCGAACCCTGGACGGCGTTTTCCTGTCCCGCACGCTTCAGCCCACCGACATTCAGGTCGATCGTCGCGTCGTCGACTTCATGCGCACCGCAAAGGACAACGACTTCCTCGAGTAGTGGCTAGAACGGCGGCGGTTTGGGCCTTGATTGTCCGAGCCACTCGAACATTTGGTCGTGGGTCACGGAATTGACACCCGACTGCAAAAGCCCCAATTGCGTGTGTTGCGGAAGCCCCTCGTTATGAATCATGACAAAGCCGTTGGGCGCACCCTTGAGAGCACCCTCGGCGGTTGAGACAACCAGCATCCAGCCGGTTGTCATCATCGAACTCCCGTATTCCGCCTTGATGTATTGCGTTACTGCGTCGTCCATCGTGATTTCCATCCGTTCTCCGTCCACTTCCCTTGTTGGTGGAAGGTCGCCTAGGGTATACCCGACCACCGACGCAAAACCCTGGCTCCCCGCGAAACAAACTGTTGATAACCAGCTAAAAGTGGTATCATTATTGATATCGTTTCGCGGTGGCGAAGATTGAAAAATCACTCCGAAATCTGCGGAACAATCCTGAAAACGCACAATTTGCCGAGGTGCTCGCGGTTTGCGGGTATTTTTTCGGGGCGCCGCACCACGACGGAGGCTCACACATTATTTTTCGAACGGGATTGCTCGAAGACCCGCGCATTGTGATTCAATCACGGGGCAAATCAGCAAAGGGGTATCAGGTTCGCCAACTGCTCGTGCTGATAGACAAAATGGAGAGGGATGGTAATCATGATTGATCCGACTCATTACAAATACAGCGTTCAATGGAGTGCGCGCGACTCCGAATTCATTGGAACGGTCGCCGAGTTCCCGTCGCTTGCCTGGCTTGACGAAAGCGAACGCGACGCGTTTGAGGGCATCAAACAAATCGTTGCTGACATCGTGGCGGAAATGATCGAGGGCGGAGAGACGCCACCGACGCCGTTGGCTGAACGCGATTTCTCGGGGAAACTGATGCTCCGAATTCCGCCTGAATTGCATCAGCAGCTTGCCACCGAAGCAGCAGAGAACAACATTTCACTCAACCGACTGATCTCAGCCAGGCTTGCCAAAGCTGGTTGAGAACGCCGAAACGATAGGCTCATCCCATGCTTCTCAGTGACCGCGATATTCGTGCCGAGGTCGAATCGGGGCGCGTCCAGCTCGACCCGCTCGATATGGGGATGATTCAACCGTCCAGCATCGATGTGCGACTCGATAAGTTCTTTCGGTTGTTTGACAACCACAAGTACCCATTCATCGACCCGGCCGAGGAACAACCCGATCTGACGCGGGGAGTCGAAGTCGATCCCGGGGAGCCCTTCATTTTGCACCCTGGTGAATTCGTCTTGGGGTCGACGTTTGAGCTCGT